>CAZUDR010000005.1:0-22948 GCA_964618715.1 uncultured Undibacter sp.
TGATGAAGGTTGACAGCGCCGGCATTGGCAGCGCCGGCATTGGCAGCGCCGGCATTGGCAGCGCCGGCATTGGCGCCGCCGCCAGCGCCGCCGCCGATCCTGCGGCCGCGGTCGCCGCCGCCGCGCGCTGCCTCGCCGCCGGCGGCCTCGTCGCCTTTCCGACCGAGACGGTCTACGGCCTCGGTGCCGATGCTGCCAACGGTGACGCGGTCGCCCGCCTCTACGCCGCCAAGGGCCGGCCCGTCTTCAACCCGCTGATCGCCCACGTCGCGGATGTGGAGCGCGCGCGGCGGCTGGGTCTGTTCAACACCGACGCCGAACGGCTGGCGGACGCCTTCTGGCCCGGGCCGCTGACGCTGGTGCTGCCGAAACGTCCCGACTGCCCGGTGGCCGAACTTGCCCTCGCCGGTCTCGACAGCGTCGCCGTGCGCGTGCCCGCCAGCCCGGTCGCACACGCGCTGCTCGACGCGTTCGGCGGACCGGTGGTGGCACCGTCGGCCAACCGGTCCGGCCACGTCTCGCCGACCAGCGCGGCACATGTGCTCGGTGACCTGCGCGGACGCATCGACATGGTGATCGACGGCGGACCGTGCACGGTCGGCCTGGAGTCGACCATCGTCGCCTGCCTCGAGGCGCCGACACTGCTGCGGCCCGGCGGGCTGGCGCGCGACGAGATCGAACGCGTGCTCGGCCGTCCGCTGCAGCTGCCGCCCGCGCAGACCGCGCCGGTCGCGCCCGGCATGCTGCGCTCGCACTATGCCCCGAAGGCGCGGCTGCGGCTCGACGCGGACGCGCCGCGCGACGGCGAAGCACTGCTTGCCTTCGGTCCGGACGCACCGGCGACGGATGTGCCGATGCTCAATCTGTCCCCGCGCAGCGACCTGGTCGAGGCCGCCGCCAATCTGTTTTCCCATTTGCGCGCGCTCGATGCGGCCGGTACGCATGCCATTGCCGTCATGCCGGTGCCCCGTGAAGGTCTGGGCGAAGCCATCAACGACCGGCTGCAACGTGCTGCCGCGCCGAAATCGCGAGAGTAATGAAATGAACGTTCTGACCAAACCCGCGCTGCCGCCCGAGCTGCTCGAGCGTTTCCGGAAGATTGTCGGCGAGAAATTCGCCGTTACCGATGAGCAGGCGCAGGAGGCCTATCTGGTCGAGATGCGCGACCTCTACCACGGCCGCACGCCGGTGGTGCTGCGGCCCGGTTCGGTCGACGAGGTGTCGGCAATCCTCCGGCTCGCCAACGAGACACGGACGGCGGTGGTTCCGCAGGGCGGCAACACCGGGCTGGTCGGCGGCCAGATCCCGCATCACGGTGAAGTGGTGCTGTCGCTCACGCGCCTTGACAGGGTCCGCGAGGTCGATCCCGTGTCCAACACGATGACGGTCGAGGCCGGCGTCACGCTGCAGCGCGCGCGCGAGGCGGCGGCCGACGCCGACCGGCTCTATCCGCAGCTGCTGCCGTCGGAAGGCACCTGCACCATCGGCGGCAACCTTTCCACCAATGCCGGCGGCACCGCAGCCCTCGCCTACGGCATTGCCCGCTCGCATGCGCTCGGCCTCGAAGTGGTGCTGGCCGATGGCCGCGTGCTCCACAACCTCAACAAGCTGAAGAAGGACAATACCGGCTACGACCTGAAGAACCTGTTCATCGGCGCCGAAGGCACGCTCGGCATCATCACCGCAGCGGTGCTGCGGCTGATCCCGCGCCCGCGCTCGGTCGAGACCGCCTTTGTCGGCGTGCCGTCGCCGCGGGCTGCGCTCGATCTGCTGGGCCTTGCCGAAGATCGCACCTCCGGCGGCGTCACCTCGTTCGAACTGATGCTGCGCGACGGCGTGGATGCGGTGGTGAAGCACGACGCGGCCAGCCGCAATCCGCTGAACGAACCGCATCCCTGGTATGTCCTGATCGAACTGTCATCGCAGGATCGCGAGGGCCTGCGCGAGACGATGGAGGACATTCTCACCGCCGGGGTCGAGCGCAAACTCGTCACCGATGCCACCATCGCCGAAAGCCTGGAACAGGGCAAAGCATTCTGGCGCATCCGCGAAATGTTCGGCGAAGTGCAGCGCCATGTCGGCGCCTCGGTCAAGCATGACGTTTCGGTCCCGGTCGCGGCTGTGCCGGACTTCATCGAAAAGGCAAACGCAGCGGTGACGAAGCTCATTCCCGGCTGCCGGCCGCTGCCGTTCGGCCATTTGGGCGACGGCAACATCCACTACAACGTCACGCAGCCGGAAGGCGCAGACAGGGAGAAGTTTCTCGCCCGGTGGGACGAAATCAGCGCCGTGGTGTTCGCGGTGATCAAGGAACTGGGCGGCTCGATCTCGGCAGAGCACGGGATCGGCGTGATGAAGCGCGACATCCTGCCGGACTACAAGGATCCGGTGGCGATTGAACTGATGCGCGATATCAAGCATCTGCTCGATCCGAACGGGATATTAAATCCGGGCAAGGTTCTTTGACAAAGACGGGCGACGATGTGCCATTGCGGGTTCCGGTCGCCATCGTCGGCGGCGGGCCGGTGGGACTGGTGCTCGCCCTTTTTCTTGACCGGCTTGGTATAGGCTGCGTGCTATTCAATACGGCAGAGACCACGCATTGGCATCCCAAGGGCAGCACGGAAGGCTCCCGCACCATGGAGCATTTCAGGCGCCTGGGGCTTGCCGACGCGATCCGCGGGCTTGGCCTGCCGTCGAATCATCCGACCGACGTTGCATACTTCACGCGCTTGGCCGGCCACGAGTTGACCCGCCTGTCCATGCCATCGAGCGCGGAGGCTGCGCAGCGAAAATTCCGCGTGCCCGCCACCGATCAGAATCCTGAGCCCATTCACCGCGCCAATCAGATGCACGTCGAGCGTTTCCTCTTCGAACATACATCGCGGCGTCCAAACATTGTCATGCGTTTCGGCTGGCAGGTCACTGAGTACCTGGAAAACGCATCCGGAATCACGTTGACCGCCATTCGAGGGGCCGACGGTGCGCCAGAATGCTGGCGGGCTCAATATCTCGTCGGCTGTGACGGCGGCCGCAGCCTGGTGCGCCGGCAGCTTGGGATCAGCTATCACGGCGAGCCCGGCATCGAACAGCGCTATCTCGGCGGTCGCATGTTCTCCAGCTATGTGCGCGCGCCCGAACTCTATCGCGATCTGCTGCGAACGCGCCGTGCCTGGCAATACTGGGCGGTCAATCCGGAAATTCGCTCCCTCCTGATTACGGTGAATGGCAGTGACGAATTCCTGCTGCGTACCCAGGCGCGCGTCCCCGACCAGCCGCCGGAAGACGCTGCCGTCGCTGACATCATGCGTCGCTGCGTCGGTTCCGATACGCGATTGGAGATTATCGGGCACGAGCCCTGGACCGCGGGCATGGCACTGGTTGCGGAAAACTTCGGGCGGGGGCGCGTGTGGCTTGCCGGCGACTCGGTCCATCTATTTACGCCAACCGGCGGTTTCGGCATGAATACAGGCATTGACGATGCGGCGAATCTTGCGTGGAAACTCGCCGCCGTTATTCAGGGCTGGGGTGGCCCAACTCTGCTCGATTCCTACGAGATCGAGCGCAAACCAATCGCGGTGCGCAACACTGGCGCTGCACGCCAACTCACCGTCAATATCGGCGAGACAAACGTCGACGCCGCAATCGAGGAGGATTCGCCGGCAGGCGAAGCTGCACGCCGCGCCGCAGGTGAGATGCTGGCGGGCTTTGGCGAGCAGTTCGCTTCGCTCGGCGTGCAACTTGGGGCACGATACGACGGCTCGCCGATTATCGCGGAGGACGGCGCGCCGCCAGCTGATGACTTCATCAACTATGAGCCGAGCACCGTCCCCGGTGGACGGGCGCCGCACGTCTGGCTCGATGAAACGCGCGGCACTGGCAGTTCGCTGTTCGACCGACTTGGTGACGGATTTACCCTGCTGAACCTGGGCAAGGACACGCGGGTCACGACGCTGGTAAACGCCGCAGTGGCGGCCGGAATACCGCTCAAGCTGCTCGATATCGAAAACGCTGACGCGCGCGACCTATATGGTTGCGACCTCGCGCTCATTCGTCCGGATCAGCACGTCGGTTGGCGTGGCGACGCCGAACCTGCCGACGCAGAGCGGCTTGTCGCGCATCTGGTAGGCGCCGGCAGCTACAAGCACTGACTCTCAAAATAGCGCTCCCTGCCCGCTGTTCTTCTTTGCGCGTCGGGCGCGCGTTGCCGGTTTCGGCGCCGGCGCCGGCTCCGTGCCTGCGGCAAGCGGCTCCAGCAGCTTCGGATTGTCGTTCGCGGTGCGGTTGACCGCGGTCGATATTTCATACGCCTCGAGCAGATTGTCCGGCGCCGGCACGATCAGCGCGGATGCCGTCTCGGCATCCACACTGGCGCAGTCGAGCCAGAGGTCGAAAGCGTCCGGCGGCACGATGACCGGCATGCGGCCGTGAATGCCGGCAAGTGCCCGGTTGGCACTGGTGGTGACGATTGCCGCCGTATCGAGTTCCTCGCCGTCGGGGCCGGTCCATGTTTCCCAGAGGCCGGCAAAGGCGAGCGGTGTACCGGACCTGGCGCGCACGAAATACGGCTGCTTGCGCCCGGCGACCGGCTTCCATTCATAGAAACCGTCGGCGGGGATCAGGCAGCGGCGCCGCTTCATGGCGGCACGGAAAGCCGGCTTCTGCGCTGCCGATTCCCCGCGCGCGTTGATCAGCAAGGTGAAGGTCTTCGGATCCTTGACCCAGGACGGCAACAGGCCCCAGCGCATCAGCACGAATTGCCGCGCACCCTCGTTCAGCCGCACCACCGGAATGGGCTGGGTCGGCGCCACGTTGTAGCGTGGCGGAAAGTTGGGCTGCTCCGGATAGCGGAACAGTGCGCGGAACGCCTCCGGCGACGAGGTGATGACGTAGCGGCCGCACATGGTCTACTTTCCTGAAAGCCTCGGACGTTCATTCATTCCCGATCCATCGGGCACGATCTTCGCACATGATCACGGCAGGAAAAACCGCGTGAGCCAGGCGCGCTCCTATCCAGGCCGGCCCTTTCTTGCAGTCAGCGCGGCGATCCTGCGCGACGGCAAGGTGCTGGTGGTCCGGCGTGCGCGCAAGCCTGCGCTCAATCTCTACACGCTGCCGGGCGGCGTCGTTGAGGTTGGCGAGACGTTGCACGATGCGGTGGTCCGCGAAGTGCGCGAGGAGACGCAGCTCGTGATCGAGCCGGTCGCGCTTGCGGGCCACCGCGAGGTGATCATGCGCGATGCCGAAGGCCGGGCCGAGCGGCATTTCGTCATCCTCAGCTTTGCCGCACGCTGGATCGGGGGTGAACCCGTGCTCAACGAGGAACTCGATGACGCGCGCTGGCTGGCACCTTCCGAGATTGCCGGATTGCGCACCACCGAGGGTCTCGCCGAGATCGTCGGCGCCGCCGTGGAACGGCTGCGTTCCGGCTAGGCGGCCGCCTTGCAGTCTGCAGGAAGGCGGCGCATATCTTGCCGGCGAATCCGGAGTGCCAACAGACCAGATGCGCCTGAAGCGGCTCTTTACCATCGGCTCGATCCTGCTGTGCCTTGCCGCCTTGCCGGCGCGTTCGCAGGAAACGCCGGCACCCTTCGACACCGATCTGGAGCGACTCGCCGAAATCCTCGGTGCGCTCCACTACCTGCGCGCGGTCTGCAAGTCGGACGAGGGGCAGAAATGGCGTGACCAGATGCAGGCCCTGATCGACGCCGAAGCGCCGGGCGGGGAAAGGCGGCGCAAGATCGTTGCCAGTTTCAATCGTGGTTACCGCGGCTTCCAGCAGACCTACCGGACCTGCACGCCGGCCGCCGATCTCGCCATTCGCCGCTATCTCGACGAAGGTGCCAGAATCGCCCGCGACATCACGGCCCGATACGGAAACTAGCTCCTCATGTGGCCCCGCCACGGTTAACCTTTCTTCAAGTGCGGCCTTGGGCACTCACGCGTGCATGCTAACGTCTGCGACGTATTTGGGGCTGACGTCCGCGCCGGGCGTCTTGGACGGGACGCGTAATGACGACGGGGCGTACGACGCATTTGCACGAGCCGGGGTCCGACGACGAGCAGAAGCGCGTGGCGCTCGGTTACCTGCAGGAAGCCTGGGCGGAAGCGCGGCTCGACGGCATCGACGGTGACTGCCTGGCGCAGGCCTGCCTGTTTGCCGCCCTTGCCGAATTTGTCTCCACCTACGGCGAGGAAGCCGCCGCGACCTTTACCGAAGGCCTGGGCGTGCGCATCCGCAACGGCGAATTTTCCATCGAGCAGCCGCGGCAATAGCCGACTGATCGCCGCGAGCCGGTTCAGCCCATCAGCTTGTGCAGGCCGTAGTAGCGCTCGAGCACGGCGTCGACATCGGCCGGATAGAACGGCTTTTTGAGAAGGTCGAGCGCGCCCGACCGGCGCACGCGGTCAGGGAGGATGCCGTTGTCGGTCGAGGTTATCATGACCACCGCCACGGCCGGGTCGGCCCGCCGGATTTCCAGCAGGATTTCGAAGCCGTTGAGCCCCGGCATGTTGTAGTCGAGAAAGACCATGCCGAAATTGCGCTTGCTCAGCAGGCGAAGCGCGACATCTCCTTCCGACGCCTCGTGGACATCCAGCGTAAAACGGCTCGCACCGAGGATCTTGCGCACGATACGGCGCGTGGTGGGAGAATCGTCGACGACCAGCGTGCGGAGAGGAATCCGCGCGCGAGCACAAAGTTCGACCAGCTTGCGCGCTTCGACCGCATCGCCCGGCCTCGGCACCATTGCGTCAACACCATCGATGCGCGCGGCACCACGCAGCGCGGCCATCATCATGAATGGCCGTGGCCGGACCACACGTCCTGCGTTGATGACGGCAGTGCGTTCGGATTCAGGCAATTCATGATCGACAATGCAGATGTCCACACCACCCTTGCCAAGAACGGCGGCGCCCTCGCCGCCGGTTGCGGTATCGACCTGGGCGGGGACCGAAACCTGCGCGATACCCTGCCGCCAGACATCGTGCACGGCCCCGGCATTGGCGACCGACAGGATCCGAAGCGTTATGAGATCGGCGTTCATGGATTTCCGACTTGGCGGCCCGCGCGATGTCCGGACACGGAGGGTGCCGGATACCGTTGATGGCCCGCTACGACCGTTCAATTCCACAGCTATAGGTTGTCTAAAAAGGTTGGGGAAAGGTGAAAGCCGGCGAAAATGCTGCCACGGTCATTCAACCGGCAACGCGCTGAGGGGCCAGCGTCTCCAGAAACCGCACCTGCTCTCCACCCGCCGCAGTCACCAGACTGCCTTCCCACATGACCCTGGCGCCCCGGATTACGGTTCCAACCGGCCAGCCGGTGACCGTGACGCCGTCATAGGGGGTCCATCCGGCCCGCGACGCGACCCAGTCGTCGCGTATGGTTTCCTTTCGCTTGAGATCGACCACGGTCAGGTCGGCGTCGTAGCCGACGGCGATGCGGCCCTTGCCGGCAATGTTGAACAGGCGCGCCGGCCCCGCGCTGGTGAGGTCGACAAGACGCAGAAGCGAAAGCCGACCCGCATTCACGTGATCGAGCATGACCGGAACCAGGGTCTGCACGCCGGTCATGCCGGAATGCGTCTTCGGATATGGCTGAGCTTTCTCCTCGCGGGTGTGCGGAGAGTGATCGGAACCGACGCTGTCGATGACGCCCTGTGCGATGGCATGCCACAGTCCCTCGCGATGGGCGGCATCGCGGATGGGCGGATTGATCTGCGCCAGCGTACCGATCCGTTCGTAGCACCCGGGCGCGGCGAGCGTGAGATGGGCGGGCGTCACCTCGGCGGTGGCAACGTCCTTGTGCCCGGCAAGGAACGCCGCCTCCTCCTTCGTCGTGACGTGCAGCACGTGGATGCGCTTGCCGGCCTCACGTGCAAGCGCGATCAGGCGCCGCGTGCAACGCAACGCGGCCTCGGCGTCACGCCAGACGGGGTGCGACCGCGGATCGCCGTCCACGCGCAAATTCATGCGCTCGCGCAGGCGGAATTCGTCCTCGGAATGAAATGCCGCGCGCCGACGGATGTTCTGCAGCACCGCGCACACGCCGTCGTCATCCTCGATCAGCAGCGAGCCGGTGGACGAGCCCATGAATACCTTCACCCCGCAAACGCCGGGCAGCCGCTCCAGTTCGCCAAGCCGGCTGGTGTTCTCGCGAGTCGCGCCGACATAAAAGGCGAAATCACAATGCATCCGGTGATGCGCGCGTCTGACCTTGTCGGAGATGGCCTCCGCCGTCGTCGTGGTCGGATCGGTGTTTGGCATCTCGAAAACGGCGGTGACGCCGCCCATGACCGCCGAAAGCGAGCCCGATTGCAGGTCCTCCTTGTGGGTGAGGCCGGGCTCGCGAAAATGGACATGGCTGTCGATCACGCCCGGGAGCAGATGCAGCCCGCGGCAATCGATCACCTCGCCGGCCGGGGCGCGCGAGAGATCGCCGATCGCAGCGAAGCGGCCGCTCCGGATGCCAAGGTCCCGGACGCCGTCGCCGTCGTGGTTCACCACGGTGCCACCCTTGAGGATGAGGTCGTAGGCGTCGGCCATTTCGAACTGTTCTCAATCCGGACTTGAGCCCTGCGCACCAGCGCTTACGTTTCGCGGCAAGTTCTGGCAAGAGTGTAGACGGAAAGGGCCCGAAGAATCGGGCATAACAACATGCAGGCAGCCCTTCTTCCCGACCGCGGCGTAGTCAAGGTGGCCGGTGACGACGCCCGCCATTTTCTCAACGGGCTCGCCACCAACGATATCAGCCAGCTGGCACCGGGCAGCGCGCGGTACGCCGCGCTGCTCACCCCGCAGGGCAAGATCATTGCCGACTTCATCGTTGCCGAAGCGCCGGCCGTGGAGGGCGGCGGCTTCTTCCTCGACTGCCCCCGGGAGCTTGTTCCCACGCTGGTTCAGAAGCTCAATTTCTACAAATTGCGCGCAAAGGTCATTTGCGAGGACCTCTCCGAAATTCTCGGCGTCATGGCTGTCTGGAACGGGTCCGGCACCACCACTTTTGGCCTCTGTTATGCAGACCCGCGGCTTGCTGCGCTGGGGATGCGGGTGATGCTGCCACCGCATCTGGCCGCCGGGGCGGCTGCCGATCTTGGTACCACGCCTGTCGAAGCCGCGGCATATGAGGCGCACCGCATTGCGCTCGGCGTGCCGCGCGGCGGCGAGGATTTCAGCTACGGTGACACGTTCCCGCACGAGGCCGACATGGACCAGCTCGCAGGCGTCGATTTCGACAAGGGCTGCTATGTCGGACAGGAGGTGGTCTCGCGCGTCGAGCACCGTAATCGCGCGCGCAGCCGGATCGTGCCCGTCGCCTACGACGAAAGCCCGCCCTCGGCCGGCCTGCCGGTGATGGCAGGCGGGAAGGAAGTCGGCACGCTCGGCTCCACGGCAAGAGGCCGCGGTCTGGCCCTGATGCGGCTCGACCGGGTGAGCGATGCTCTGGCCGAGGGCACACCGCTGACCTGCGGGGGCGTGCCGCTGCGGGTGGTGAAGCCGGACTGGGCACGGTTTGCCTTTCCGGGCGAGACGCAATCAGCGTCATGACCGCGGGAACCGTTCACCCCGACGGGCTGACCCGCTGCCCGTGGCCCAGACAGGATCCGCTCTACGTCGCCTACCACGACGAGGAATGGGGCGTGCCGGAATTCGATGACCGTGCGCTCTATGAGAAGCTCATGCTCGACGGCTTCCAGGCCGGGCTGTCATGGATCACCATCCTGCGCAAACGCGACAATTTCCGCCGCGCCTTCGACGGCTTTGAGCCGGAGAAGATTGCGCGCTATACGCCGAAAAGAATCGAGAAGCTGATGCAGGACGCCGGCATCGTGCGCAACCGCGCCAAGATCGAGGGCGCCGTGTCCTCGGCGCGCGCATACCTCAAGATCATGGACAGCGGTGCCGGCTTTTCCGGGCTGCTGTGGGACTACCTCGACGGCAAACCGAAAGTGAACAGGTTTCGCACCATCCGGCAGGTGCCCGCCGAAACGGACCTTTCGCGCAAGATCTCCAGGGATCTGTCAGGCCGCGGTTTCAAATTCGTCGGTCCCACCATCGTCTACGCATTCATGCAGGCGGTGGGCATGGTCAATGATCATCTTGTGGCGTGCCATCGCCACGCGGCCTGCGCCAGGCTTTCTGTTACTTCACCTCCTCCCGCAGGGAGGAGGTCGACCGCGAAGCGGTCGCGTGGGGAGTGATTCAAAATTCCGACGTCGAAGAAAAAGTCGCCCCCCACCCCGACCCTCCCCCCAAAGGGGGCAGGGAGAAAAGAAGCGCGTGCCTGGCAGCGCATGCTGTCCGGCCGCCGGCTCGACCTGCTCGACCCCTCGCCCCTCGACGTGGAAATTGAAGATATCGCCCACGGGCTGGCGCGGGTCGCGCGCTGGAACGGACAAACCAGGGGCGCGCATATTTTCTCGGTCGCCCAGCACGCGCTGCTGGTGGAGGCGCTGGCGCGGTCGAAAGTGCCGCGCCTGGACGCCAGGGGCCGGCTGGCGGTTCTGTTGCACGATGCGCCGGAATACGTCATCGGCGACATGATCTCGCCATTCAAGGCGGTCATCGGCGGCAGCTACAAGGCGGTGGAGCGGCGTCTGCTCGCAGCCGTCCATCTTCGTTTCGGCCTCCCCGCCAGATTGCCTGAAAAACTGGACGAACTGATCAAGTCCGCCGACCGCGGCGCCGCCTGCCTCGAGGCGACGCGGCTCGCCGGCTTCGACCCCGCCGAAGCGCGCAGATTTTTCGGCCATCCGCCAAAGATCTCGCCCGCACTGGAACGGGATTACCTGACGCCGTGGCCGGCCGATACGGCCCAATCGCGGTTTCAGAAGCGGTTCGAGAAGCTTTTACGCGGCTGACTCTTTTCATCAGGCCGCGCCGGTCATAGATATGACGCAGGAATCGTTCCTTGTCAGATTGCCATGATCCACGTCTGCTCGCTCGCGCGCCTTTATGACACGATCGACGAAACCGGCGCGCGCCACATTGTGACGCTGCTGCGGTTGACCGACCGGGTCGAACGGCCGGCCCATATCGCCGCCGACAACCATCTCGTGCTCAGCGTCGATGACATCTGCATGCCGACCGACGGCTATACCTGCCCTGCCGACGAGCACGTCGCCCGTCTGATCGAATTTGTCGGCACCTGGGATCGCGCCGCACCCATGGTGGTGCATTGCTTCGCCGGGATCAGCCGCTCCACCGCCGGCGCCTTCGTCGCTGCCTGCGCGCTGAATCCCAGCCGTGACGAACGCGATATCGCGCAGGCGATCCGCCGCGCATCGCGCACCGCACAGCCGAATTCGCGGATCGTTTCCATCGCCGATCGCATCCTCGGGCGCGACGGGCGCATGGTCCGCGCAATTGACCAACTCGGCCCCGGCGACCTTGCGACGGAAGGCCACCCGTTCCGGCTCGACATCGACTGAGCGCACGACAAGCGTCCTCCTGCAACCTCCGCTTTTAATGCCTCCGGGCGCGCTCTACCATGCGCGCAGGCGATTCCGGGGGCGGCCATGGAATTTCTATTCGTCCTGCTCATTCTGCTGTCAATTCCGGTCCTGGCCATCGCCGCCCTTGTGATAGCGCTGAGCGCGCGCGAGAGCATCCGGCAACTGCAGGAGCGGTTGGCAAGGCTGGAAGCCGCGCAAGTAGCGCCACAGGTCGCCGCCACGTTCGCTGCAGACGCACAAGCTTCATCGCCGGCAGTTGAGGAAGCGCCCGCAACCGGGGAAGTGCCGATCGCGACGGAGCCGCCGGCAGAGCCAGCCGCGGTGCCGCCTGAAGAAGCCGCCGCCGAACAAGTCGTCCCGACGCCGGCCCCGTCGGCGCGGCCCGCGACGCTGGAAGAACGCTTCGGCACCCAATGGGTCGTATGGATCGGCGGGCTGGCGCTGGCGCTCGGCGCCATTTTCCTTGTCCGCTACACGGTGGAGCAGGGTCTGCTCGGGCCCGGCGTCCGTATTGTTCTCGCCGGCCTGTTCGCGGCGGCGCTGATTGCTGCCGGTGAGTGGACGCGGCGCAACGAGATCGCCGCGGGCATCGCCGGCGTTCCGACGCAGCATATTCCGAGCATCCTGACCGCGGCGGGCACGGTCGCAGCCTACTCCACCGTCTACGCGGCCTATGTCCTTTACGGGTTCCTGTCGCCGGGTGCCGCGTTCATCCTGCTCGGCATCGTGGCGCTGGCGACGCTCGCCGGCGCGCTGCTGCATGGACCGGCTCTCGCCGGCCTCGGGCTTGCCGGCGCGTTCCTGGCGCCGGCGCTGGTGGAGACCAGCGAGCCGAGCTACTGGGCGCTTTATCTCTATCTGGTCGTTGTGAACGCGGCGGCCTTCGCGCTGGCGCGCATGCGCCTGTGGCGTTGGCTCGCCATCACCGCGGTGGTGCTGGGTGCCCTGTGGGCGCTGCCCGGCATCACCATCCACAGGGTCGACGCACTCGGCGCACACCTGTTCTACATTGTCGCAGTTTACGCGTTGGCCGCCGCGCTCATCGTTTCCGGGCTGTTGTTCGGCCCCGGGAGCGAGCGCGGCGAGATCGACGAGGTCTCGTCCGGCGCGCTTGCCGCCTACATTATCGCGGCAACCATCATGGTGGCGCGCAGCCAGCACGATGTGGCGGCCCTCGCGGTGTTCACGCTGCTCGCTGTCGCCACCGTCGCCATCGTCTGGCGCACTGAATCCGCGCTCTGGGCGCTGCCGACCGCCGGGGTGATGACCGCGATCGTCATGTTGCAATGGGCGATGCCGCATTATGTGGCGGAGCTGGTGATGCCGCCCGGCGTCACCGCTGGCGCCATTCCGGACCCGCCGACCGGCGCGGGCTCCCACATCATGCTGGGGGGAGCGCTGGCGGCGCTGTTCGGCGCTGCCGGTTTTGCCGTACAGGGCCGCGCGCCCGACGCGCGGGCTGCGCTGATCTGGAGCGCGACCGCCGTGGCAACGCCGATCGTCATCCTGGTTGCGCTTTACTGGCGGATTGCCGAACTCGACCGCTCCGTTCCCTTCGCCGGCCTCGCCCTGCTGATGGCGGCACTCTATGGATATGCCACCGAACTGCTGGGCCGGCGCGAGCCCGCGCCGGGCATTGCCGCCTCAGGGGCAGTGTTCGCGACGGGCGCGGTGGCCTCGCTCGCGCTGGCGCTCACCTTCGCGCTGGAAAAGGGCTGGCTCACCGTCGGCCTCGCACTGATGGTGCCCGGCATCGCCTGGATCGCCGGACAGCGTCCGCTGCCGGCGCTGCGCTGGCTCGCCGCTGTGGTGGTCATGCTGGTGGTCGCGCGCATCGCCTGGGCGCCGAGCATCGCCGGGCACGAACTCGGCACTACGCCGCTGTTCAACTGGCTGCTCTACGGCTACGGCGTGCCGGCGGCCGCGTTCTGGACCGCCGGCTATCTGTTGCGGCGGCGCGCCGACGATGTGCCGGCGCGCGTCACCGACGCCGCCGCGATCCTGTTCACGGTGCTGCTCGCGCTGCTGGAGATCCGCCATTTCATGACCGGCGGTCAGGTGTTCGAACCGGCGGCGGCCCTCGCCGAAGCCGGCATGCAGGTTTCGGTCGGGATCGCGATCGCCATCGGCCTCGAACGTGTGCGGCTGCGCACCGGCAGCATCATTCACAACATCGGCGCGCTCGTCGTCGCCGGACTGACGCTGGCGGCGATCGTCGTCGGTCTCGGGCTGATGCTCAACCCGTTCCTCGAGCCGACCGATGTGGGCGGCCTGTTCTTCAACCTGATCCTGCTCGGCTACGGAATTCCTGCCGTGCTTGCGGCGATCCTGGCCTACACCGCGCGCGAGACCCGGCCGCTCGCCTATCGCTACGTGGCAGCCGCCACCACGATTGCGCTCGCCCTGCTCTATGTCTCGCTCGAGGTGCGGCGCTTCTACCAGGGCAGCGAGATCCTGCCCTGGGTGCCGGCGAGCGACGCCGAGCAATACACCTATTCGCTCGTCTGGCTGGTGCTCGGCGTCGCGCTGCTTGCCGCGGGCGTTGTGCTGCGCTCGCAGCCGGCACGACTGGCCTCCGCCGTGGTGGTGGCGCTCACCATCGCCAAGGTGTTCCTGGTCGATATGGCGGGGCTGACCGGAATCCTGCGTGCCCTGTCCTTCATCGGTCTGGGCGTGGTGCTGGTCGGTATCGGCTGGCTTTACCAGCGGCTCTTGTTTCCGTCCGGCGGAAACGCGATAACGCCGGCCTCAACGGAAACCACCGGGAATGGATGACACAGTAAAGCGTTACGGGGTGGCAGGGCCGGACGTGGCTGCGCGCTACGACGGCATCGGCTTTCTCAGGGCGATGGTCGATGGCACGGTGCCGCAGGCGCCGATGTGCGAGACGCTCGGATTTCACCTGGTCGAGGTCGAGCCGGGACGCGCGGTGTTCGAGGGCGTGCCGGAATTCCGTCACTACAATCCATTCGGCGTGGTGCATGGTGGCCTCGCTGCGACCATGCTCGATTCAGCGCTCGGCTGCGCCGTCGCTTCAACGCTGGCCAAGGGAGAAGCGTTCACCACGCTCGAGCTCAAGGTCAATCTGGTCCGCGCGGTGACCAGGGACACCGGACCGGTGCGCGCCGAGGCACGCATCCTGCACCGCGGCCGCACCATCGCCACCGGTGATGCGGATCTGAAAGACGCGGCCGGCAAGCTTTACGCGCACGCCTCCACCACCTGCATGGTTTTCCCGGCGAGGGACTGAGTTGCCGCTGCCTTGTTACGCAGCAGCAGCGAGCACGCAGGTGCAGCATGCACAATTGCACGGCAGAAATTGAACCGCCGCCAACCATCGACTTCAGGAAAACAGTCATTATATAGGCGAAAAGAACGATCCGGTTGGCGCGATATCGCCTATTTGCGGGCACCGCCCGCATTCTGTTATTGCCCTCCATGTGTTGTCGGGCCTGCCTTCAATCAATGACGAGAGACTGAAAGGACCGGCGAGCATTTCATGTGCGGACTTTGCGGAGAAATGAATTTCAGCGGCGCGGCGGCCTCGACCCGCGCCATTTCCTCGATGATGGATTCGATGGCGCCGCGCGGACCGGACGGCGCCGGCCTGTGGGCGAACGGGGCGACGGCGCTCGGCCATCGCCGGCTCAAGATCATCGACCTCTCCGAGCGCGCGCAGCAGCCGATGGTCGATGCCGATCTCGGGCTCTCGGTCGCCTTCAACGGCTGCATCTACAATTACAAGGAACTGCGCCGCGAGCTCGAGGGCAAGGGCTACAGGTTCTTCTCGGACGGCGACACCGAGGTGGTGATCAAGGCGTGGCACGCCTGGGGCAAGGACGCGCCCAGGCGCTTTCACGGCATGTTCGCCTTCGCCGTCGACGAGCGTGATACCGGCCGCCTCGCGCTGGTGCGTGACCGGCTTGGCATCAAGCCGCTCTATTACAGCGAGCAGGCCGGGCGACGGATCCGTTTCGCCTCCACCCTGCCCGCGCTGATCGCCGCCGGCGACGTCGATACGTCGATCGATCCGGTCGCCCTCAACTACTACATGACGTTCCATGCGGTGGTGCCGCCGCCGCACACGATTCTCAGCGGCGTGCGCAAGGTCGAGCCCGGCACGGTCACGGTGATCGAGTCTGACGGTCGCCGCAGCACCGAGCGCTTCTGGTCGCTGTCGTTCGCGCGCAGCGCGGACGAAGCCGAACGCTCGAGTGAAGAGTGGCGCGAACTGGTGCACATGGCACTGCGCACGGCGGTGGAGCGGCGCATGGTGGCCGACGTGCCGGTCGGTGTTCTGCTCTCCGGCGGTCTCGATTCCAGCATGATCGTCGGCCTGCTCGCCGAGGGCGGCCAGCGCGGCCTCAACACCTTCTCCATCGGTTTCGAAACCGTCGGTGGCGAGCAGGGCGACGAGTTCCAGTACTCCGACATCATCGCCAAACGCTTCGACACCAGGCACCACAAGCTGTTCATCGAATCGAAAAAGCTGATCGAGAGCCTGCCGGAAACAATCCAGGCCATGTCCGAGCCGATGGTGTCCTACGACAATGTCGGCTTCTATCTGCTGTCGAAGGAAGTCGCCCGCCACGTCAAGGTGGTCCAGTCCGGCCAGGGCGCCGACGAGGTATTCGCCGGCTATCACTGGTATCCGCCGCTCATCGATTCCAACGATCCGGTCGGCGACTATGCAGCCAATTTTTTCGATCGTGACCACGACGAATATCGGAGTATCATGGGCTCCGCCTACGTCGACGGTGACCACGCACGGGACTTTGTGCGCGCCCATTTCGACCAGCCGGGCGCGGACGATGCCGTGGACAAGGCGCTGCGCATCGATTCGACGATCATGCTGGTCGACGATCCGGTTAAGCGAGTCGACAATATGACCATGGCCTGGGGACTCGAAGCGCGCGTGCCCTTCCTCGACCACGAACTGGTCGAACTCGCTGCCAGGATTCCCGCGCGCGAGAAGGTGCGCGACGAAGGCAAGGGCATTCTCAAGGACGTCGCCCGCGAGATCATCCCCGCCGAGGTTATCGACCGGCCCAAGGGCTATTTTCCCGTGCCGGCGCTGAAATACATCGAAGGTCCGGTGCTCGACTTCGTGCGCGAGGCACTGCACGCGCCGGCGGCACGTCAGCGCGGCCTCATACAGCCGGACTACGTCGACAAGCTGCTCGACGCTCCGAAAGAGCACATCACCCGTCTCAGGGGCTCAAAGCTGTGGCAGATCGCCCTGCTCGAGCTCTGGCTGCAGGCGCATCATCTCTAGCCGGGGGTGCAAACATGCAGACCAAACCAGTCACGACCGAGACCGCCGAGGACATGCTCTCCCTCAAGAGCTGGGGAGACCGTCCCGAACATGCCGGCATCCCGAGGGAAGTCGCGGTCGACTGCGGCTGGGGCCGGCTCATTTTCGGCCAGACCTTCGACCAGCCGGCCGCGCTTGCGGCCATGCTCGACGGCGAAACGCCCGGCGAGCGAGACGTCGCCCTTTATGTGCATGAGCCGCAGGTTGTGCTGGCCGAGGCGCCACAGTCGCTGTTTCTCGATCCCTCGCATACATTCCGCATTGATCTTTCAGCGCCGCGCCTGGCCCAGGCACCGCCGGCCATCGTTATCCGCGACGCAAGG
This sequence comes from uncultured Undibacter sp., assembly GCA_964618715.1. GTDB lineage: Bacteria > Pseudomonadota > Alphaproteobacteria > Rhizobiales > Xanthobacteraceae > Pseudolabrys. The sequence goes on from CAZUDR010000005.1 coordinate 17,094, forward strand.
GCCAACGACGCCGCCGAGGTCAACCGTCTCTATCTTTCAAGAAAGATGGTGTCGTTGCGCGACGGCTATCTCGCCGCCAATGGCCATCCATCCTGCGTCACCATCCTGGTCGCCGAAGGTATCGACGACCGTCTTGTCGGCGTGGTCATGGGCGTCGACCACAAGAACGCGATCAATGACCCCGACAACGGATCGAGCCTGTGGGCGCTCGCGGTCGATCCGCAGGCGCAGATGCCGGGTGTCGGCACCGCGCTGGTGCAGGCCCTCTCGGACCACTTCCGCGCAAGCGGCCGTACCATCATGGACCTGTCGGTCATGCACGACAACGAGCAGGCCATCGCCCTCTACGAGAAGCTCGGCTTCGCACGGGTCCCGGTGTTCTGTGTCAAGCGCAAGAATGCGGTCAACGAGTCGCTGTTTGTCGGCCCGGCGCCCGAAGGCGAGCTCAATATCTATGCCCGCATTATCGTCGACGAGGCGCGGCGCCGCGGGATCGCGGTCGAGGTTGAAGACGCCGAGGCCGGTCTGTTCCGGCTCTCCTTCGGCGGGCGCTCGATATCCTGCCGCGAAGCGCTGTCTGACATGACGAGTGCGGTCGCGCTGTCGCGCTGCGACGACAAGGCGTTGACCCGCCGGCTGCTGGCCAAGGCGGGGCTCCGCGTCCCCGAACAACTTCGCGGTTCACGCTCCCACGAGGTGTCGGCGTTCCTTGAACGGCACGGCCGCGTCGTGGTCAAGCCGGCACGCGGCGAGCAGGGCCGCTCTGTCTTCGTCGATTTGAGCACTGAAGACGAGGTCGGGCGCGCCATCGAGCATGCACGCCAGGTCTGCGACGAGGTGCTGGTGGAGGAATTTGTCACCGGGCACGACCTGCGCATTATCGTCATTGACGGTGCGGTGGTGGCAGCTGCTGTGCGCAGGCCCGCCACGGTGCTCGGTGACGGGGAGCGCACGATTCGCGGACTGATCGAAACCCAGAGCCGCCGGCGTGCCGCCGCCACCGGCGGCGAAAGCCGCATCCCCCTCGACGAGGAGACCGAGCGGGCGGTACGCGTCGCCGGTCACGGACTGGACGACGTCCTTGCGGAAGGTGAGAGTCTTGCGGTACGGAAGACGGCGAATCTGCACACCGGTGGAACGATTCACGATGTTACGGCAGACCTGCATCCCGACCTCGCCGCGGCGGCGGTGGCCGGCGCGCGGGCTCTCGAAATTCCGGTTGTTGGTTTTGATTTCCTGGTCCCGGACGTGTCAGGTCCGGAATATGTGATTATCGAGGCGAATGAGCGGCCCGGGCTGGCCAACCATGAACCGCAGCCCACAGCCGAGCGCCTGATCGACTTCCTGTTCCCCCACAGCCGCGCGGAAAGCACAACGAACCGCTAATGCACGACCTCTCCATCGACGAAGCCTATCTCCTGGACGTCCTCAAGCGACTGCTGGAAACGCCAAGCCCGACCGGCATGACCGATGCGGCAGTGGCGCTCGTCTGCGCCGAGCTGGAGGCGCTCGGCATTCCGTTCGAACTGACCCGGCGCGGAGCAATCCGCACCACCCTCGCCGGGACCGCCAAGGCGCCGGACCGGGCGATCGTCAGCCATCTCGACACACTCGGCGCCATGGTCAAGGGCATCCGTCCCACCGGCAGGCTGGAAGTTGTGCCGATCGGCACATGGGCGGCACGCTTTGCGGAAGGCGCGCGGGTCACCATTTTCGGCGAACATGAACTCTTCCGCGGCACCATCCTGCCGCTGAAGGCTTCGGGCCACGTCTATAGCGACGAGGTCGACGCGCAGGAGGCGAACTGGACCAATCTGGAGGTGCGGATCGATGCGCCGACCGAGTCGGAAAAGGAGACGCACGCGCTCGGCATCCAGATCGGCGACACGATCGCAGTCGACCCGCAGCCCGAATTCGGCCCGCACGGCTTCATCAATGCGCGCCATCTGGACGACAAGGCCGGCGTTGCCACCGTGCTCGCCGCGGCAAGAGCGATTCGCGAGGAAAAGATCACGCTGCCGATCGACTGCCACCTGCTGTTCACGCTGTCTGAAGAGGTCGGGGTTGGCGCCAGCGCCGTGCTCCACGGCGATGTCGCCGAGCTGGTCTCGGTCGACAACGGCACCATCGCTCCCGGGCAGAACACTTCGGCCCAGGGCGTTACCATCGCCATGCAGGACTCTTCAGGCCCGTTCGACTGGCATCTGACGCGTAGCCTGATCGGCCTCGCCCAGGACTACAAGATCGAATACAGCCGCGATGTGTTCCGCTATTACCGGTCAGATGCAGCCGCCGCAGTCGAGGCGGGCAACGACATCCGCGCCGCCCTCGTCTGCTTCGGACTCGACGCCAGTCACGGCTGGGAACGCACGCACAAGGCTTCGCTGCTCTCGGTCGCACGGTTGATGACGCTCTATATGCAGAGCGAGCCGCTGTTCCGCCGCGACCGCGAGGCACTCGGGCCGGTCGGCGACCTGCCCGCCGGCGATGTCGGCGCGCAGAGCTGAGACTTCAGGGACGGGACGCTGCTATTTGGCGTCGGCGGAAAGAGAAGGCCGCAGCGCCAGCGGCATCAGGTCGCCGGCTTCCGCGCGCTCGGTGCGACGCGTGAAGTCGCAGTAGGCGAATCCCAGACCGGAAATCGACCCGCGGAAACTGTTGGCGCCTAACCGCTGGAGATCGAAGCACGGCTCGATCGGCAGCCCCCGGAGCGAGGCGCAGACCGATCCGCCGCGGACCCGCAGTGTGCCGGCCGGCAACCGGGCATAGCGAACCCGGCCACTACCCTGGAACTGGATGGACCCCGCCACCGAGCCGTCCGAGTAGACGCGTCCCTGGCCGCGCGTGCCTTCGAAACAGTTGTAGGAGAACTTGTTGCCGACCACGAAATGCTGCGCTTCCTGAACGGACATTTCCCCGGCCATTGCCGGAGCCACGGCCAACAGGCCGGCCAGCATCACTACCCCACGCATCATCTGCGCTACTCCGACTGACGCCACCAAACTCAACCTAGCGGACTATGCCGCCGGTTCGTCGACAAATCCTGAACATGTTTACCCGATCTTGACCACGATCCGGCCGCGGACCTTGCCGGCCAGGATGTCCGGTGCCGCTGTAAACACGTCAGAAAGGCCTATTTCCGTGGTGATTGCGGCCAATTTCTGCCGGTCGAGGTCGGTTTCGAGCCTTTTCCACGCCTCCTTGCGGCGTTCCAGCGGGCACATCACCGAATCGATGCCGTAAAGACACACCCCGCGAAGAATGAAGGGGGCAACCGAGCCCGGCAGGTCCATACCGCCGGCCAGCCCACAGGCTGCGACCGCCCCGCCATAGCGTGTCATCGACAGCAGGTTGGCCAGGGTGGTCGAACCCACGGAGTCCACTGCCCCCGCCCAGCGCTCTTTGGCAAGCGGCTTCGGGGGACCTGCGAGTTCCTGGCGTTCGATGATCTCGCTGGCACCCAGGCCCTTGAGGTAGTCGGCTTCCTGCGGGCGGCCCGTGACCGCGTGGACCACGAAGCCCAGCCTGGCCAGCACGGCAACCGCGACCGAGCCGACACCGCCGGCGGCGCCCGTCACCGCGATCGGTCCGCTGTCGGGCCGGAGACCGTGCCGCTCGAGCGCCATGACAGCGAGCATCGCTGTGTAGCCGGCCGTGCCGATCGCCATGGCATCACGTGCGCTCATCCCCGCCGGCAGCGGCACCAGCCAGTCGCCCTTCACGCGTGCTTTTTCGGCGTAGGCGCCGAGATGGGTCTCGCCGCAACCCCAGCCGTTGAGAATGACCTTGTCCCCCGGCTTCCAGAGACGACTGTCCGAGGATTCCACCGTGCCGGCCGCATCGATGCCGGCGATCATCGGAAAGCGTCGCACCACCGGCGCCTTGCCGGTGATGGCGAGGCCGTCCTTGTAATTGAGCGCGGAATAGTCGACGCGAACGGTAACGTCCCCGTCCATCAGGTTGGACTCGTCAAAGTCGGTCAGCGCCGCCGTCGTCCCTTTCTCCGCCTTTTCGATCACGATCGCCTTGAATGTCGCCACGCGCACGCTCCTTCGCCATGACCACCCCTGGATGCCTAGTTCTAAAGACGCTGATGCCCGGGACAAGCCCGGGCATGACGATTTTCCGACAGCCAGGTGTCAGGTCGGAATCGGCGCCAGGCGCTCGATCGGCTTTTCGATGATGGGCAGGTTGATGATGGCCGAGATGACGCCGAGTGTCACCGACAGCCACCACACCACGTCGTAGGATCCGGTGGAGCTGTAGAGCAGCCCGCCAAGCCAGACGCCGAGAAAGCCGCCGAGCTGGTGGCTGAAGAATGCAAAGCCGAACAGCGTCGCCATCCAGCGGGTGCCGAACATGAGAGCCACCAGTCCCGAGGTGGGCGGCACGGTCGACAGCCACAGCAAGCCCATCACCGCACCGAAGACGATGGCCGAGCCGGTTGTGACCGGCAGGCTGATGAAGGCAACGACGGCAAGCGAGCGCAACACGTAAATGATCGACAGCAGGTAGCGCTTGGGCATGCGGTCGCCGAGCCAGCCGGCGCTGATCGAGCCGATGATGTTGAACAGACCGATGACACCGATCGCCCAGGCGCCGGCATCGACCGACAGGCCACGGTCGATCAGATAGGCGGGCAGGTGAACGGTGATGAACAGCAGCTGGAAACCGCAGGTGAAGAAGCCGAGCACCAGCAGCACATAGGAGCGGTGTCCGAATGCCTCGATCAGCGCGTGGCGCAGCGACTGCTTGCTGGAGGCGTCCTGATGACCGCCGGTATCCATCGGCGGGGTGCGCACCGCCGCCGAGAGCGGAATTATCAGCAGCGTGACAAAGCCGAAGATGACCAGCGCGTGCTGCCAGCCGAAGATATCGATGAAGCCCACAGCCAGCGGCGAGAACAGGAACTGGCCGAAGGAGCCTGCCGCCGTACCGATGCCAAAGGATAGCGTGCGCATGTGCGGCGGCATCAGCTTGCCGAAGGCTGCAATGACGATGGTAAACGACGAACCGGCAATACCAAGCCCCGCGAGCACGCCGGCAGAGAAATCGAGCATCCCGGGCGTGCGCGAATAGGCCATCAGGACAAGTCCCGCGCAGTAGAGCACAGCACCGGCCGAGAGCACGCGTACAGAGCCGAACCGGTCGGCGATGGCGCCGGCAAAGGGCTGCGCGCTGCCCCAGATGACGACCTGGAGCGCCAGCGCCAGAGAGAACACCTCGCGGCCCCAGCCGTTGGCCTCCGACATCGGGTTGAGAAACAGGCCGAGCGCGGCGCGCGGCCCAAATCCGACGGCGCCAATCAGACCGCCGCAGATGAGAATCACCAAGGGCGTGCGCCATGCGGCGACCGCCGGCACGCCTGTCGATTGCACTGCCATTCCTGAACGATCCCAGGCTGAGAATCTGGCGCAATGCCCCGGTCGGGGCGCGGACGGGGGGACCATATAAGGACGGGGCCCCATGCCAAAACGAATATTGCTGATCCGAGGTATTTGCGCGGTGCATGGCTCACCGCGGTTTGCGCGTCAGTTTTGCGCGTTCTGGCGGGCCCAGGCGCGCCCGTCCGGCGAACGCAGCCATTCGCGGCTGTAGCTCACCGGCCATTGCTCCTCGAACAGCGCGGCTTCTTTTTTGGTGACCTTCGGATCGCCCCAGACCGGTTCGTCCTCGCCGTCGCCCCACGCGCGCGGCCGGTAGAAGGTGTGGACGCCGAGTCGCGTCATCTTCTTCATCTCGTTCACCCACCCCGGGTGAACCCAGTAGGCGTGATAATGGGTGGCCTTGGCCACTTCCGGCATCCACAGCTTGCCGACGAGCATGTCGTGGGCGATGCGCTTTGCACGTGCCCA
>CAZUDR010000005.1:22958-25335 GCA_964618715.1 uncultured Undibacter sp.
ACATTGGGGATGCCATCACAATTATAACTGAACTGACAGCCGCGACGGTTGCGCTGGAGGACGACGCCGCAAACGTCGTTGGGATAGAATGGCGAGAACACGCGGTTCATGATGACCTGGGCAACCGCAATCTGACCACGTACCGCTTCGCCCCGCGATTCAAAATAGACCGCGTCGGCGAGGCACTTCTCTGCCGACTCGAACTTTTTGCCTGTGAGCGACAGCCGCTCCGCCGGAGACATCGGCCGCTGGTCCGGTCCGGTGACTTCGCCTTTCCTGGCAACGGACATGCCGCCCTCGCGGTCGTCGGTCTCGCTGCCGGGATGCAAGGCGGCGAGTTTGACGTCCGGGTCACCGGTCGGGTTGATCTCCTTGATGGTCGGCGCCTGGCCGGGCGCCCAGGGCTTGATCGCTTCCTGTCGGGCGCCAAACGGATCGTCGTCGAAATAGATGCGGGCTGCCTCCTTGTGCGCCTGTGGCTCAGGGGCGATTGCCATTCCCGGGTTTCGAGCAACCGTCTTGCCACCCTCCGGCGCATTGACACTGACAGGCGGGTCGTCGGGCAACGCGGCGAACTCGTAATCCCGATAGGGATCAAAGCGATCGACGATTGCGTCTTCTGACGATGGCGCATCGATTTCCGACGGCGGAACCGGATTGATAGCCACCAGCGGCGGAAGCGGCGGCATCGGCTGCCGCGCGCGCGAGACCAGTGAATCGCTCTTGTCCGCGCGGTTGACGGTGGGAAAACGCAGCGGCGCGTTCGGATCACCGAGGTATTGACTGCCGATCGAGGTGGCGATGTTTGCAGGGTCGAAATTGGCGAGGGCGTAGACCGGCGGATGCGGAATGCTCGTGCCGACCGGTCGCGGCATGCTGAATGTCGCCGCATGGATGGTGCCGAAGGGTGAAGCGATCACATGCTGACGCAGGCGCTTGGCGACGGCCGGCTGCCGCGCCAACAAGGCACCCAGATCCTGGAAGCCGATCTGCGTCGGCAGTACCACGAGTACGGCCGCGCCGAACCCGATCCACGCAAACCTTCGCGATCGCCCCTTTTGCGAAACTGCACCTAACACGCTGAACGCTACCCGCAACGCTGCAAGCCACGCGCCTCATCGGTCGCGTAGCGAGAATGCGACGAGCCTTCTTATTGTCCGGTTAACCTTGCTGCGGCGTTAACCGCCGCGCCTGCGCGCCATCTGGCGGTAAACGCTTCGTCAACGCACTCGCGTCCGCCGCCGGTGGCGCGGCCAGTGATGGCACTGCGCTTGCCGCGCACTCGGCAACCGGCCGGAAATGCCAACTGCACAGCGCCCGCCGGCAACGGAGTTCAACGCATGCCATTGAAAAAACAGCGCGATTCGCAACGCCCGTTAACCATATTGCAAGCGCCGGAGGTCACACTCGCGGCCCGGATCAGATCGACGGGCCAGCATGCCGGCTACCCTATTGCCATCGACGGCCGCAGGCGAAATTCTCCTGCTGACCGTGCTCTGCCTTGTGGCGTTCGTCGTCGCCGGCGTTGTCTATCAGCGGCTGCGCTTGAAAAACCGGCGTCTGGCCGGTGCACTGGACAACATGTCGCAGGGCCTGGCGATGTTCGACGGCCACAGCCGTATCGTCGTGGTCAACCGGCAATACATCGACATGTACGGGCTGTCACCCCACATCGTCCGACCCGGTTGCACGCTCCGGCAACTGATCCAGCATCGCAAGGATACCGGGCTGTTTACCGGTGACATCGACACGTATTTCAAGGAAATTCTCGACGGCGTTCGCAGCGGCGCGAACAAGAGTTTTTACGTCAAGGCGAGCGACGGCCGCACCGTGCTGGCCAAGAATGATCTCTCGCCGGACGGTGGCTGGGTCTCCACACATCTGGACGTCACCGAGCAGCAACGTGCGGCCGAAGAGCGCGCCGCAATCCGCGACCAGCAGCAACGCCGTTCGACGATCGAGAGCGCGATCGCCTCGTTCCGTCCGCAGGTGGAGAGGCTGCTCTCCAGCGTGAGCGACAGCGCGTCGGCCATGCGCTCGACGGCGGCCGCCTTGTTCGGCTCATCCGGCCACACGACCCAGCGCGCAGAAAGCGCGGTGCAGGCGTTCCATGAAGCATCTACCAACGTGGCGACCGCCGCGACGGCCGCGGACGAACTGTCGCGCTCGATTGCGGAGATCAGCCGTCAGCTCACTCATACCAACGACGTTGTAAGCCTCGCGGCCAATGAGGCGCGCGCGACCGACAATGAAATTGCCGGGCTCGCCGAGGGTGCGCAGAAGATCGGCGATGTAGTCATGCTGATCCGCAACATTGCAGGGCAGACCAACCTGCTGGCGCTCAATGCCACGATCGAGGCAGCGCGCGCCGGCGAGG
>CAZUDR010000006.1:0-24596 GCA_964618715.1 uncultured Undibacter sp.
CCGTTCGAGATGACGCCCTTCATGTTGTTCTTGCGCGATCGGCTCGACCAGCTGCGCCCGCTGCTCCGTCAACGCGTCGACATGCGGATCGCCCTCCACCGCCATCCCGGGCTCACCGGCGCAATGGAGGCGGCGACGGAGATCCTCACGGCTGTCCCCGGGATCGCGCTGGTTGATCTGCAGCAGCCGGCCGCTGGACTCATGAGTAACTATCTCGCGACACTGCCGGACTACAAACGCGAACTCTACTGCAGTGAATTAGAGGCTGCCGCTGCCGCAGAGGTCGATGCACTGGTCGCGGTCTACCATCCCGATCACCGCGAATTGTGCGCGCACGAGAAGGAGTACCCGTTCCGCATCCTCAATGTTCTCGACATCGTCGGGGCGAGCATGGGTCTTTGGCGAAACGACGAATACAAACGGCTAAAACTGTTGCAGGATGTTGACGCGATCGCTAACGACTGCATGGATATCGCGGCTCACCACGGGCTCGACGCAGAGACGACCCGCAAGGTCATCGTGGCGATGCTTGCGGATCAACCGGTCCCGCTTGGCGAGCGCGGATGATTTGTCGACTCGCGTCGCAAACTTTTGTGAAGCTTAGGCCAGTGAGCAGCCCACACTAAGTGGTTGTCCCTTCGTAAATTTCATCCGAAGAGCCGACCCGTATTGGTCGCTAGAAACTCATTGAGTGGGATCGTCTCTTGTCGCACGAAGCCCCGCGCCGGAAGGGTGCCCGCCCGCACCAACTCGATCACCGCCGCGACAGAAGCCGACGTGGTCCAGGCGATCGCCGTACGCTGCCGTCCGTATAGTTCGATCGGATGATAGGCGCGCACGAATTCCTTGCGCTTTAGTTCGCTGGCGATCCACCCCTCAGCAGAAATGTGAATATACACGACATCATCGTCGACCGGTGGCTTTGCATTGACGAGGATCGCACCCGCCTCTGCACGCCGCTCACGCATCAAAAGCTCATGAAAGAAAAAGTTCATGAGCTTCATGTGCCCCGGATAGCGCATCGATTTGTAATCGATGTTGGCGACCTTTCCGAGATAGGTATGGCACATGGTGCCCAGCCCGCCTGAGGTGGTGAAGGCCTCGAGCTTGGTCCCCTCGATATAAATCGTTTCGTGCCATTCCATTGGCGAGACCCATTTGTGGACGCCGTCCTCGATAACCTCGCAATCGTTCAAGTACTCGTTTACTACGCCTTCCGGCGACCAGTTGAAGGCGTAGCCCATCAGCCCGGTCGGGTTCCGCGGCAGTGCCCCCACACGCATGCGGCAGGCACGGCATTGGTCGAAGCTCTCAATCAGAGAGGCGCCGACGATCCCCACGAAGCCTGGCGCGAGCCCACATTGCGGCACCATCGCCCCTGTCGCCGTATTGCCGAGCTCGATGATCGCCTTCGTGGTCTGCACGTCCTCGGTCAGATCGAAATAGTGGATGCCGGCTCGGTGCGCGGCTTCCGCAAGCGCACGGTTCATCCGATAGGGCAGGCACGAGAGCACTGCCTCGACCTTGCCGCAGAGCGCTGCAAGCTGCACGGCGTCGGTGAGATCGGCAGTATCGACAGGGAAGGGCACATCGGTCCGTGGCGCTGCACGGTCATGGCCCAAAACGGTAAAGCCCGCCTCGTGCAGCATCCGGGCGGCCAGCAGCCCGACGTTGCCCAGACCGAGAACGGCGATTTTCGTGAACATGCTGTGTCGGGTTCCTCAGTCGCCGCCGCGACGCGCCGGCGCGGGTTTTCGCTGCCAACCTGTGTTCAAACGTCGAACCTAATCCCCTGGGCGAGCGGCAATGCGCCCGAGTAATTTACTGTCGCGGTCTGCCGGCGCATGTAGGCCTTCCATGCATCCGAGCCGCTCTCCCGGCCGCCGCCGGTGTCCTTCTCACCGCCAAACGCGCCGCCGATTTCCGCGCCGGAGGGGCCGATATTGACGTTGGCAATCCCGCAGTCCGAGCCGGTCGCGGAGACGAAGCGCTCGGCTTCGCGGATGTCATTGGTGAAGATGCAGGAGGACAGCCCCTGGCGCACGCCATTCTGCAGCGCGAGCGCGTCGTCGAATTCCCGATATTTCATGCAATAGAGGATCGGAGCAAAGGTCTCCTCACAGACAATCGCCGTCTGTCCAGGCATTTCGACGATGGCAGGGTGGACATAGGCGGCGTCGGGATACTTTTCAGCGAGGGCGCGCCCTCCTCCATGCACCCTGCCGCCGTCCTTGACTGCCTCATCGAGTGCATGCGCCATCGCATCGGCCGCGCTCCCGTCGATCAGCGGACCAACGAGTGTGCCGGCCACCAGAGGGTCGCCGATTGGAAGCCCGGCATAAGTATTCACGAGCCGCGGCACAAGCTGGTCGTAAATATCCTCATGGACGATCAGCCGGCGCAGACTTGTGCAGCGCTGTCCGGCGGTGCCGACAGCGGAGAAGACGACGGCGCGGATCGCGAGTTCGAGATCGGCCGAAGGCGCCACGATCATTGCGTTGTTGCCGCCGAGTTCGAGGATCAGCTTGCCGAAGCGCCGGGCGACGACCGGCGCAAGCGCGCGGCCCATGCGCACTGACCCGGTGGCCGAAATGATCGGCACGTCGGGGCTTGCGGCAAGGATCTCGCCCGTCTTTGGGCCACCCACGACGACATGCAGCAGACCATCCGGCGCCTCGCCGAATCGGGCGAGCGCGTGCTCGAAGATGTCAAGTGTGGCGAGCGCAGAGAGAGGCGTCTTTTCCGACGGTTTCCAGATCACCGGATCGCCGCAGACAAGGGCAAGCGCCGCATTCCAGGCCCACGGGGCGACGGGGAAGTTGAATGACGTGATAACTCCGCAGACGCCGGCAGGATGCCAAGTCTCTCGCATCGCGTGACCCGGCCGCTCGGAGGCGATGGTGAGGCCGTAGAGCTGGCGCGAAAGGCCGACGGCGAAATCGCAAATATCGATCATCTCTTGCACTTCACCGAGGCCTTCCTGCAGGATCTTGCCGCTTTCGAGGGTGACGAGACGGCCGAGCGGTTCCTTTGCGGTGCGAAGCTCCTCGCCCAAAAGGCGCACGAGCTCGCCACGCCTGGGTGCCGGCACCTCGCGCCATGCACGGAATGCGCCGTTTGCCCGCGCGATCATAGTCGCGACATCTTCGGGGCGGTGGGTGGCAAGTTGGGCAAGGCGTGCGCCGGTGATCGGCGTCGAGACGGCGAGAGTGCCGTCCTCGCGTTCGAACCGCGCGAGGCCCCAAGCCTTGAGGATATCGAGATATTCCATGGGGTGCGTTCCGATTGCCGCCATCCGGTCGGGGAGGGCGCCGGCACCACTTAGTTAATCGAAAATCGGCTTGCGGTCTTGCTGGAAGTTATCGCCCGAGGTGACGACTTATGTGCGCACCGTCAACTCCCGCCGAGAATACTTTGGGTAAAATTCTCTGTTTCTCTGCTGACAATTCCCTGATCAACAAAAATCATTCCCTGTTTTGTTGTGCAGGGAAAACTACCGCAAGCAATTGAGTTTGCTGGTCTCTCGGCCGCCAGATAGCGTTGAGCAGGCCCGATTTCGTAATTTTCCCTGTTCATTTCCCTGTTAGCAGGGAATTCATGGTGGAGACGGGTTCGTATCCGACTGCATCCCCAGCCATCCATAACTATCTGATAAATAAATACTAAGCGTAAATTGCCGCCGCCCAAACGGCGCCATTTATGTCGCAGACTGTTGCAAAATATTCTCAAGCAATTTCAATGGTTGCAAACGGCTGTCGGCGGCTCCATGCAACATACTTGCGACATGCGGCGGCCAAAAACGACAAGCCCGCCACCCCGGAAGGTGACGGGCCAAACACCAACGGATCTTTATTAGTGCTTCTCGCATCTTTTTTGGCAGGAGGATGTCGCCATGTTAGCCGGTATGCCTTTCTTGACAAGCTTAGCGAAGCACGCCTGATAGTTACCGCCCGGACATTCACCACTCGCAGCGTCTGCAACCATTGACCCTGCCACTGACAGCGAAAGCGCGACTATTGCGCACAGCAAGATTGTGTTTCTCATCGCAAATTTCTCCTAGGTTCTTCCCACACGAGAAATTTCACGTGGTTGGGCTTTGCCGCGCCCATGATGAAGCACGGTAGCGAGACGACTGGTGGAATCAGTCGAATCGCCAAGCCTCCACTGAAATCAATGCAAATGCCGGTGGCACCCACATTGACCGTGTCATCGTTCTGCTTGCTTGCCGTTGGCACCAGTGCTGCCGATTGGTATTTGATGGAGACTTTCGGCACGCCTCCGTCTATTGGGCAGCTCTCAGGCGCAGACACTCGCCTGTCAGGAATGATTAGAACAGGCGCTTTTTGTTGGTTTGATGCAAGGAATATTTGGGGCCGCTTTTAAGCGGCCCTGGGTGTGGTCAATCACTTGCCGGTTTCCGAATGCGCCTGCGGATCGCGGTGCGTCGGTCAGCCGTGAGAGTGCAGAAAACGGGCGATCTGGCCCCGCAATGCAGTCGTTTTCAATACGTCGCCGAGCGAACCGGCGGTGTCGAACAGTTCGCGCTGCAGCTTGGTCGGGATTGTGTTCCACTGCATGATGACCGCCGCCCCGAGGCAGCGCAGAATATGCCCTTCGATCTCGGCGACCGATTTTTCGGCGAGTTCGGGCTGCAAAACGACATCCTGCGAATGAATAATCCTATCGAAATTGCGCGCCAGCCAGTCTTCGTTTTGCGCCAGCAGGGTAAAGCTCTCCTTCAATCGATTGAGGTCGCGGATTTCGTCCGGATTCTCTGTTTGTTTGAGCAGTGCCGCGTATTCTGCCGCCTTCACCCGAAACTCTTCTGCCGTAAACATGGCGATTGTCCTCCGAGATATCGACCGAGCGGTTCCCCGCTCGAGGGGCGCTGCTGCATATGCCAGTGCACCCTCAATATGGCGACGACCGGACCGGATTGCGGTAGCCGCAACCGCCGCGCCCGATCTTTATTTTTTAAAAGCGACGACTGCCCCCTGTGGTTGTCGTAATTCGTCGCCACATAAGCAGTGCTGTTTGAATGATGCACATTCAAATGATGTTTCATCAAGTTTTTGGAGAAAACCCCAATGAATACAGTAACCCCGAATACCGCGAACGAAAACAGACAGATCCTTCTCAAGGACATCGGCGCCAAGTGGGGCAAGTTTTCCGAGCAGGAGCTCGGCGCCCTCAAGAACCGGGACGACCTCATCAACCAGGTCGTGGCGAAATACAGCCTCGACAAGGCCCAGGCCCAAAAGGACGTCGACGCCGTGATGAAGGGTCGTCAGATCTGACCCCTGTTCACGCGGGCGGGGCCGCCCCGCGGCGGCCTCGTCGCTTGCCGCAACTCGTCCATCAGGACAGCACTCATGACCCACTGGTTCGTGCCACCGATCGTCGTGCCCGCCGGCCTGGTCGTTCTGATTATTGCGATGGCGCTCTTTCGGAACTCATTTGGCGCCTGAACGAACGGAACCTGTCATTGAAGGCAGTTGCCTGACCCCGCGCGTCACCCCGGGGCACGACGCCAGTCCCGTTATCGTGATGATGCGACGCTCGACTATGGGTGAATAAAGGCGCATGGTTCTTCGATTAGACGCGTAAAAGGCGTCCCCGGCGTTTGCGCCAACCTAAGGACAATTCGCGCGACCTGGCCCCGCTCGAAAGCGGGGAGGAAGGTTTACATGATCACCTCAACTCTGTCGAAAGACGATCCGTTCGTCGCCATCGAGGACAGCGTTGCGCTCGCACAGGCCATCGTCGACACCGTCCGCGATCCGCTCGTGGTGCTCGACCAGGACATGCGTGTTATCACCGCCAGCCGGTCATTCTACCAGACCTTTCGACTTGAACGCGACGATGTCCGCGGCAAATTCCTTTATGATATCGACGGCGGTCAATGGAATATGCCGGAGCTTCGCCATCTCCTTGAAGTTATCGCGAGGGATGGCGCTGCCATCGAGGGCTACGAGGTCGATCGCGCGTTTCCCGCCATCGGGTCACGCATCATGCTGCTCAACGCGCGCAAGGTTTTCTATGAGACAGGAGCCCATTCCACCGTCCTCCTGGAATTCGAGGACATAACCGGCAGGCGCGCCGTCGATCAACAAATGCAGGAGCTGATGCGGGAGAAGGAGATGCTGCTGGATGAGATGCAGCACCGTGTCGCCAACAGCCTGCAGATCATCGCCAGCATTCTCCTCATGAAGGCGAGGACTGTGCAGTCGGAAGAGACGCGACTGCAGCTGGAGGACGCGCATCAGCGCGTGCTGTCGGTCGCCGCCGTTCAGCAGCATCTGCACGTCTCAGGTGGCGGCAAGCCTATCGAAATTGCCAGTTATCTCGCCAAGCTGTGCGACACACTGGCGCAATCGATGATCGGCGACAGCGGCGCGATCTCGCTCCGGGTCGAGGCCGATGCCGGCGCCGTCGTATCGCGCGACGCCGTCAGCATCGGGCTGATCGTTACCGAGTTGGTGATGAACGCGTTGAAGCATGCATTCCCCCGCCAGAAGCCGGACGCGGCGATTGTCGTTTCATACAGGGTCGCCGAAAGCGACTGGAAACTGACGGTGTCCGACAACGGGATCGGCAAGCCCGACGTCAAGGCGGGCGATACCAAGCCGGGGCTCGGCACCAGCCTGATCAAGGCATTGGCGAAACAGCTTGACGCCCGCCTGGACATTGCAAGCGATGGCCACGGCACGGCGGTATCGATGACTCATGCGACCTTCAGGCCGAAGCCGCCCACCGCGAGTGCGAGCGCTTCCGTCCCGAACGGAGGCCTCTCGGAAAGAGCACCATGAACCCGCGAACAAGCCGCAAGACCATAACCTTCAACAAGCCATTCTTGCTCGAGGGGATCGGCCGAAGTCTTCCCGCCGGTTCCTATGAGGTCATCACCGACGAGGAGTTGATCGGGGGGCTGTCGTTTCCGGTCTATCGCCGCATTGCGACGACGATGCTCGTGCCTGGCGAGCTATCCCGAACTGTTGAAATGGTGACCGTCGATCCGCTCGAGCTTGCGGCGGCGCTGGACCGCGAGGCACTGCCCGACGGGACTGGCGCGGAGGCGGCGAAAGCGCGAGGATCGAATCCTATCGCTCCCTGAAGGCGGCAAGAACGGCTGCGGGGTCTGCCGCAAAATCTGCAGGCACCTGCAGAGTGCGACCTAGGCTGTAAGCCGCAAGTCCCGGATTTCCTCCAAAACTTGCCTGAATGCCGGCCCTGGGTCACGGCACATGGTTCTATAAGTGTTCAGGAAGGGCAGCCAGCGATTAAAGTTTGCACTCCTGCGAGGCGAATTTGACGCCGAGTGGAGCGCTCGATTGCCGCGCCGGGTCGAGGAATGTCGACATCTCAATGCCGCGCGCCCGCCATGTCTTCAATGCCGTCGCGGCCTTGTCCTGATACGCCGGCGGAAGGAGCGACATGAACTCCTTCTCGTCGTCTGCGTTCTCGTACCAGTTCAGGGCGTTGCCCGAACGCCCCACGATCGGCAGGCGTTTTGGATTGTTATCATCCAGCGCGGCGTCCAGCGCGGCGACAAGGTTCGGCGGCTCGTAGGGCGCAATCGATTTTTTGGTCAGGTATTCCGTCCATCGATAAAGCGCGCTCCAGTGGAGCCGTTCGCCCACGGGGATGGCGCGCGGCGCCAGGCGGGACAGGCGGCACCCGGCCGGAAAGTTTTCCGCGGACTGGTTGATGACCCGGATCTTCGGATGCCACCGGTCCCAGGCATAGAACATGCCCCGGGACTCGTAGACTTTTCCCAGAGCTCTCGAATCCGAAGCTCTCGGATCAGCAGGGACGAAGCTTGCTTCCCACCCGGGCAGCAGCCCGAGGCCGAGATTGTATCTCTCGATCCGCGACAGCATCCACTGGAGCGACAGGTCGGAAATGCTTGTGTCTGGATATCCACCGCCGATGTTGGCATGCACACCGGGAAACCAGACCTGTTCGACGCCGAGATTGTTCTTGTGCAGCGGATATTGCCAGACACTCGCACCGAACGGGCCGCGTTTTTCGTCGATCGCGAGCGCATGAAACGCGTAGTCGACGTTCGACCCCAGGGTCACGTCGTGGAACCCGTACTTCCGGCGATTCCAGTTCCTCGTCAGTTCGGTGGGAATTCCACGCGCCCCGACCGTGTCGAACACGCCGAGACACTTGATGCGAACGTCGGGAAAGCAAAGCTTCGCCAGAGCCAGCTGATCGGACGGAAAACGGTTGCCGGGAGGCGTCCGGTAAAAGTCCCAGGCCCGTTGTTCATTCGCGGCCGTGCAATGCTCCGGCATCAACAAACCGCTTGAACCGATATAGCCGGCAATGCTCCGCGCCGTAAATGCGCCCCGGGAAAAGCCGAAAATGAAGATCTCGATTCCCGGTTTGTAGAATGCGGAAAGAAAGCGGTAGGCCTGGCGGACATTTTCCTCGAGCCCCGCGCCGGTCGCGCCGCCAATGAACTCATCGGTCAGGGAGAGACCGGTGCCGACGCCGGTGTCGTAATAGACCCGTTGCGCGATCGCCTTCCCGCTTTCAGCGTACTTTGGGTCTATGAGGTCACGAAGGCGCACGATATTCGTGATGTGGCGGCTTTCGTCACTGTTCCAGGTGCCGTCGAGGCAGAGGATGAGCCGCTTGAGCGTCGCGGGAGTGTTCGCAATTTTGACTGGCGACGCGGCCGCACTCCGATCCTTCTGACTTGTCTGATCAAAAGTGCTGCTTTTCCTTATCTCAGCCCTGATGTTCATCATTGCCCCGTCCTGCTGACAAAGATGCGATCCGTCCGGTTCGTGTGAAACCGATACAGACCACATTTGCCAACGGGTGCGTGTGAACCAGGCCACACAAGGACGCTTGAAGCCGGAACAGGCGGGGCCGCGATGGCGGCTCGGGTGGGGGCCATGTCATCTCGTATCAGCCCGGCCGGGAATCCGGCGAGCTGGTGTTCTACCTCGACGGCAAGCCTGCGTGACCAGGTGATCGCGGACTTCACCCGGGCGGTCACCGGGTGACGCGATTTGGCGCCGGAGGCCGGATGGGGATCCGTATCGACTATGCCCATCATCCATGGTGACGGTGACGCCCCGGTTCTGGACCGGCCACGGGGTGCATCCGGATGGATGTTCTCGCTCCGTCCGCGCGCCGGTGTGCATGACACCCGCGGTGCCGGCCTGCATCGCGCGTGAAATGTGAACGATGCCGGGGTCGCCATCCACCGCATGGCGACTATACTGCTGCCCCATGCTTCGACTGGTCATCGAAGTCATCGGATGGACCGGCATGGCGCTGTACGTGGTGGCCTATGCGCTGGTCTCCAGCGGGCGCACGAGCGGAACGTCGCCGAAGTACCAGCTCATGAATCTGGCCGGCGCCGTCGGGGTCGCGGCCAACGCCGTCTACTACGGCGCCTATCCGTCCGCACTGGTGAACGTCGTCTGGTTTGCCATCGCGGCAACGACGCTGAGCAGGATAGGACGACAATGAGTACCCGTCGCTCGAACGTGAGGCCCATGCTGCTGGGCTTTATCCTCATCCTCGCCGTGTTCGGCGTGGGGCTCCTCATTCTGGTGATCAGTGAAACGCCTGTGACCAAGCCGCAGGAGATCGTTGTCGCCACCGGCAGCTGGCCACCCTACATCGTGAAAAATTCCGACAGTCAGGCCGACGCACGGGAGCACGGACCGCTCGCGGCGTTCGCGACGGAAATGTTCCGTCTTGCCGGATACAAGATAAAGAAACTTGAATTCGACAACTGGGAGGACGCACTTGACCGGGTCGCATCCGCCGACGACGAGGTCGTGGCTGCGTTCCCCTACGCCTACGAAGCTGACATTCCGGATCTGAACAGGAAGGAGGGGAGTGCGAAGCAGGAGAGCGAGACGAAGAAGTCGAGGGAAGGGACGGGGAAAAGGACGGACCGATTCTGGTTTACCGAGTCATTCTTCCCCTTTGCGCACGTGCTGTACTTCAACCGCAAGAAGACCAGGGTTGCCGATCTGGCCCGCTGGGTAGAATCGCCGAACCCGAAAAAGAGCTATCGCCTCGGCAGGGTCTCGGGCTACGCGCTGTGGCCGAAGATCGTCCATTCCGTGCAATCAATTTCGAAACCGTATCCCGATATTGAGAGCGCGTTTCAGGCGCTCCGCGACGACAAGATCGACCTGTTGCCGGAAAGCCCTCACGTGGGTTCCATGATCCTGCAGGCCATGGACCCGGGAGGGAAAGAATTCGGCCGCTACTGGTCGCCCGAAGGGGTGATGGCCGGCTCGGCGCTCACGCTGCACGTGCTGACGGCGCGAAACCGCACGGGCCTGCAATTGCGCAACCAGCTCAACGCCGCGATCGCCACGCTGGCCCGGCAGGGCAGACTCGCCGCGCTGCGATCGAACTTTTTCGACAAGGACGACCCCCGGCGCAAGCGCACGCCAGGCAGGATCCGCCTCATGACGGTGGCCAAGGAATCCTGCGAGGGTGAAAAGCCTTGCAATCGGTTCGTTCTCGCGCGGGGCACCTCCGCCGTCGTGCTGATCTGGCCACGCTTTCTGGAGGAGTCCAGTTCAACGGAGGCCCCGCCCGATGACGCCGGGAGTGAGGAATACCTGGTGAAGATCAAGAGCGGGCCCCACGCGAACCGGCTTGTGTACGTCCCGGTCAGCGCACTCGAGCTCAACGCGCAGGGTGAATGACGATGAGGCTGAAACTGCTGGCACCGTTCCTGTCCCCGCGCTTCTCATTGCGCAGCGCTCTCGTGGCGCACGAGCCAGTGGAATACGAGAAAGCCTGGCGCTCGGCCAGGGACCTCTACCAGGAAACGCCGCCCGAGTTCGGGGCGCTTGCAGGAGGCCGGGTGCAGGCCCGGTTCGAGCACACCGGCAACACGGAGGAGGGAAAGCGCAGCCGATACCGTACCATTGCGTCCCACTCGCTGGCGCGGCCGCTGCCGGTGCTGGAGCTGCAGGTGACTGCGACAGGCGATGTCATTGTCGAGATGCTGCGCGAGTCATTTCCCGACCGGCGCGACCAGACTGCGCCTCTGAAAAAACTGGTCGACGGGATGGCAAATGAGCTCAAGGCCGGAAACAGGATCGCGCTGCTGCGTGTCTATGATCATCGTGTGAGCATGCTGCAGCTGGATTTCGAAATTGAGCTCGACCCTTCCGATTTTGAACGCAAACGCTCCACGTCAGAGCCTGACGCATCCCCGGTGAACGAAGAGGGCCTCCGGAAAACGCTGGACGACCTTCAGCAAGGTGCAATCCTGTTTACGGAGAAACTCGTCGCCCTGTACCACGGCGAGGTTCTCGTGCCGATGTTCAACTGGATTCGCGAGGATACCGAGGTTGGTCGCCAGTTCATCGACGATGAAGAAACTGCGCAAGTATCGGCAAGATTTCTGGAGGACATGGCGCAGCAGCGTTGCCGCACCCTGTGGGTCACGAGATCGCTGATCTTTGAAAAGAAGGAAAATCTTGCGGCGGATTTCCGTCAGGCCCTGGTCGAAAGCTGGCTCAAGGACGTGCCCGATGATGGTCAGGAGGCGCCCGGCGCCACGGAACAGGCTGACAGCAAGACGAAGGAGCAACCGAAGGCCGGGAGGAAGGAGCAGGCTGACGCCGAAAAGAAAAAACAGGCTGACGTCAAAAAGAAGGAGTCGACCCGCTGGCTTACCTACCTTTTTGCGGAGGATACCTATTCAGGAGATTATCCGGAGCAAGGCTGGCTGAACGACAACGGCAGAGCGCGATCTTTCTCTCCCACCTGGGACGCGATGGAGACCGCGCAATATTACTATTCAGCCTTCGATCTTGTGCAGACGTCTGTCTCCCACATTCTCGCCGTGTCGCTCTCGCGCACCGGCGAGCACAAGGTGAACGAGATGCAGTGGCTGCTCGACCTCGCGATCAGGGAGGCGCAGATGCTGCGGGTCGAGTACTACGAGAACAAGAAATACTATTCCCGTCAGGTTGCGAAGAAGCTTGACGAGATCCTCAAATACTGGGGTTTCGAGAATCTGCTGGAAAAGCAGACAGAGCAGCGGGTCGAGGCGTGCGTCGAGCGCCTGACCGAGTTGAACGCCCGTGCCGCGGAGCGCTCCGCGATCCTGACGGACCTCGTGCTGCTCGCCATCGGTGTGACGTCGGTGTTCGGCGTCGGCCTGGCCCTGGCTGAATACGGCCGGGCGCAGACGCTCGATCCGGCGCTGATCCCGTACGAGGGGGTCTCGTTCAACGTTGCCCAGTGGATCGCGGCGCGCTCAACCGACGACATTCTGCTTGCGAGCCTGGGAATGTCGCTGGCGCTGATCGCGATTTATGCCGTTTTCCGCATGTTGAAGTACAAGGCCTAGCACGCGGGCGCCGTGACCGGCGCCTGCCCCGGTGATCTGATCCTGTTTCCTGGGGCAGGCCGATTGCGGTTGAAGGATCGGCCTGTCCCCGTGCAATCGGCGGCTTTGGTGGTGCCGGCGCACAACCCGCCGGCCGCCGACGACACTGCCACCCGGCGGATCACATGAAGGCGGGTCAGCCGCCGTTGACGCTGCAATCAACCTGATGCGTGCACCCGGAATATAGCCGGCCTTCGGCACGGCGGTAGCATCGTGCCGCCGGTCGCCTTGCGCAAAATTTTCCTGTTTCTGTGAGGCCGCTCACATTCGTCTTTTCGGTTGCGGGCCATG
Organism: uncultured Undibacter sp.; assembly: GCA_964618715.1. Taxonomy (GTDB): domain Bacteria; phylum Pseudomonadota; class Alphaproteobacteria; order Rhizobiales; family Xanthobacteraceae; genus Pseudolabrys. The sequence goes on from CAZUDR010000006.1 coordinate 12,686, forward strand.
TTGGCGATGCAGGCGCTGCGCGTCGAATGCAGCGGGGAGCCTCCGGGCGCGGCGCCAGCGACGGGACTGATCTGCATCACTCGACAGGACACACACCGGGGACCGGTGAACCCAACAGGAGAGAATGCCATGACGAACACATTCAACCGTGGACTTATCGCGACTGCAGCCGTCGGCGCCATCTTCGCGGCGCTGGTGCTGAGCGGCGGCCCCAGCCTGGCCTTCCAACCCGGCATCAACGCCGGTGGCAAGGTCGTGGCCTGTGGCCACCTGGTCGGCCAGGACCCGGACATCAACGTCCAGGCCCAGCTGTTGCGGGACGGCTGCGATCCGACCGGCGGCGACGGCGGCTCCGAGTAAGCCGCTCGTCTGGCCGTTTCGGTGTGGCGATCATGAATTGTCACGCCGAAGCAGCAAAGCCGGGCCCAGGCGGGCCGACCGGGTCCGCCTGGGCCTGCAGCACCGGAGCGGGGTGAAAACTTTGACCTTTTGCCCGGCTTCGAACTCTGACTCTTTTGAGCGGAGAGACCCATGACGGGGAACCTGAAAATCCGGATCGGACTGACTTTGGCGGTCCTGTGCGCATTGAGCGCCAATGCGTTCGCCCAGGCACCGCCGCGCGCTTCCGAACTCTTCACCGTGTGGTCGTCCAGCGACGCGGTCCTTTCCAGCCGCACCGAATTCATGGCGACCCCGCCCAATGAAACGATGCCCGCGCGGGGCCATGTGGAGTCGGGGCCGATCAACCGGTTCCTCGCACTGGACGGCGACATCCTTGTCGATGAACCGCAAGGAACGGCGTCCGGGTGGCCATGTGTGGTGGCGTCCGTACCGCGGAAGTCGCCACAGCCGGTCAACCACTGCTGAGGACGCGGGCCGGTGGAGCCGGCCCGGGATGGACGAAGGCGACGCCCGTGCCGGCGCGTTCCGGGCGCACGGCGGTTCAACAGCGTCGGCGACGCTCCCAGCGGAGTTCATCATCACGGCCGGAATTGAATGCCGGCACGGGCCGCTCGAACGGGCCGCTGTTTACTCAATAAGGCATTCTCGCTATCCTTCGGTACCGCGAGCCAATGGCAGGGCGGCCGCTGACACACGATCATTGCGCGGGCCAATGCCTTCAGGGACTCCGAGATCCATGACGTGCGATGTTGTCCGGGTCCACAGCCCCGGCGCAGCAACCTGCCAGACGTGGCGCGGGGCGAGGTGCGTGACCTTCCACCAGCAGACCTAGGGAGAAGTTGCGTTCAAGGAGGGGGTGCCAAAATGCCGAACGACAGCAAGTCGGACTATCCTCAACTATACGAAGGTGCATTGAGGAACATCATTCTGCTGACATTGCCCTGGTTGTCTCTCCAGCGACAAATGCTCGATCTCATGGCAAGGAGCGTTGAAAATGCCGGTCATGTCAGACCAATGCAGAACTTTGCATTGAGTGAATTGCAGGCATTGACGATGATCCTGGATCGATCCGGAACCTTGAGGAATCTCCTTGACCCGGAGCTCGAAAAGAAGCTGGAAGAAACGTTCAACGACGCAATTCCGAAATTGGCTTCAGCCTCGGTTCAGTCGCTCCGGGCTCAGGAAGCAATGTTGGCCTCCGTCTTCGATGCGCTGAACGAACTGAGAAAAAACAGCAAGTCTGGCGGACGCCCGCGCGGGGAAGACACCAGCCGGGCCAGGTGAATCCGAGTTGCTGCGGGTGCCGCAGGTTCGGGACGAAGGTTGCGTTTTCCGCCTCCGATCGCTCATCCGGGGCGGCACTGGCCTCCAAGCGTTTGTGTATGTCGGGGCGTCTCAATGAAAGGTCTCGGTCGGAAGATTGACATTGCGATAATCGGGCTGGCTTGCCGATTTCCCGGAGCGACCACAACCTCGGAATTCTGGAAGAGTTTGTGCGATGGTGTTGAATCCATCGCATTTTTTTCCGATCAGGAGCTCATGGCGGCCGGTGTTGACCCGGAGCTGATTGCCAATCCGAACTATGTAAAAGCGGCGCCGATGCTGTCCGGCGTCGAAATGTTCGACGCGGAGTTCTTCGGGTACTCGCCCAAAGATGCAGCCCTGATGGATCCGCAGCAACGCCTGTTCCTGGAAGTGTGCTGGGAGGCGTTCGAAAATGCGGGCTACGATCCTGCCGCCTGTCCCGGCAAGGTCGGCGTCCTCTCGACCGCGGGCGGCGTCGTGACCAGTTATCTGCTGGCAAAACTGCACCACGCGGATCTCCCCGGACAAACCGCGAGCACCGCGCACATCGCCAATGACAAGGATTTTCTGAGCACCCGCGTCTCCTTCAAGCTCAATCTCAGGGGGCCCAGCTACACAATCCAGTCGGCGTGCTCCTCGTCATTGCTGGCAGTCCACCAGGCGTGCCAGACGCTGAGGTTCGGCGAGTGCGACATGATGCTGGTGGGTGGCTCGGTCGTGCGCGTGCCGCAAGTCGAGGGCTACCTGGCGGAGAAGCGAAACGTTCATTCCCTCGACGGGCACTGCCGGCCGTTCGACGCCGTCGGTCAGGGGACCATCTTTGGCAGCGGCGTCGGCGCCGTCTTGCTCAAGCCCCTGGAGCAGGCGGTCGCAGACCGCGATCATGTCTTCGCGGTCATCAAGGGCACCGCGGCCAACAACGATGGCTCGGCGAAGAGCAGCTACACCGCGCCCAGCCTTGGCCAGCAGTCGCAGGCGGTGGTCGATGCGCTGGAGCAGGCCGGGGTGAGCGCGGATGGCATCGGTTATGTCGAATGCCACGCGACCGGCACGAAGGTCGGCGATCCGCTGGAGATCGACGCGCTGACCATGGCCTTCCGAAAGCAAACCGATCGCAGGCAGTACTGCGCCGTCGGTTCGGTCAAGGGCAATATCGGGCATCCGGAGCAGGCGGCGGGGATTGCCGGCCTTATCAAGACCGCGCTCGTGCTCCATCACAAGCGGATTCCGCCGAGCATCAACTACGACAAGCCAAATCCTGCGATCGACTTCGCGTCATCGCCCTTCTTTGTGAGCACGAGGCTCGGCGACTTTCCCCGCGCGGACACCCCGCGGCGGGCCGGGCTGAACGGCCTGGGGATCGGCGGCACGAATACATTTGCCGTCCTCGAGGAGGCACCGTCCGCTGCGACAAGGACTGAGTCGCACGATCAGTTCCCCTGCGTGGCGACCCTTTCAGCGAAAAGCGCTGACGCGCTGGTCGCGCGCGTCGGGCAGCTTCTGGACTGGCTGAACGACAACCCCGACGCGCCGGTCGGGGATGTTTGCTACACGACAAACGTCAGCCGGAGCCAGTTTGCGTTCCGCTTTGCCGCGCCCGCCCGATCGGCGGAGGAACTCAAGCAGCGGCTTTCGGCTTGGCTGCAAGGCGCGACCGAAGGACCGTTGGGCCGGCAGCGCGCAACCGCTGCGCCGATCGCGTTCATGTTCTCCGGTCAGGGCTCGCAGTATTCCGGCATGGCCGCGACACTGTACGAGACGAATTCCGTTTTTCGGGATGCCATGAATCGATGTCATGTCCTGGCGAAGCCGCATCTCGAGCACGGCTTGCTCGATGTGATTTTCGCGGCAGACGGCGAGGGGGCGCTGGTCAACCGGACGGACTATACGCAGCCGGCGCTTTTTGCGGTGGAGTACGCCCTGACTGAACTGCTGAAGAACTGGGGTGTCGTGCCAGACGCGGTGATCGGGCACAGCCTGGGAGAGATTTCCGCTGCCTGCGCGGCGGGCGCCTTGACCCTGGAAGATGCAATGCAACTGGTCGTCAGCCGCGGTGCATTGATGCACCGGTTGCCAGGCGGTGGCGGAATGACCGCGATATTCGCCGACGAATGCGTGGTGCGGTCCCTCATCGAACAGACGGCTCCCGGGCTCGCCGTGGCGGCCATGAACGGCCCGCTGAACACGGTTGTGTCCGGGGACCAGGATGCGTTGAAGGTTCTCTCGGAGGAACTCGACAGGCAGAACATCAGCTATCGCGAACTGCAGGTCTCCAACGCATTCCACTCGCCGCGCACCGAGCCGATCCTGGATGATCTGGAGCGTATTGCAGGGCAGATCGGGCACAATGCGCCACAGCTGCATCTGATATCCAACCTCACGGGCCAGTTGATGCGCAGCGCGCCGGACAAGGCCTACTGGCGACGACATCTGCGCGAGGCGGTGCGCTTCAAGGACGGAATGCTCGCGCTTGCCGAACTCGGGTGCCGGACCTTTCTCGAGGTCGGTCCTCATCCGGTACTGTTGCCGGTCGCACAGACGTGCCCTGGCGTAAAGGGCAAGTCGGCAGGCTGGATCGCCACGTTGAATCGTCAGAAACCGGACATCGACTCGATTGCCGAGATGCTGGCTGCGCTATATCGCGCGGGTTACAACGTCAACTGGACGGCAGTGCACGCCGACGCGTCGTGGCAACGCGTGCCCTTGCCCACGTATCCCTTCCAGCGCAAACGTTATTGGCTCGAGGATGATGCTGTTCACGGCGAGCGCGCCCGCAAGGTCGTCGAACGGCGTCACCCCCTTGTGGGGACGCCGCTGAATTCGACGGCCAGAGAGTCGCGGTACGAGGCACGCTATGGCGTGCCCCACGCGGGATATCTCACCGATCACAGGGTCGGCGGAACCATCGTCCTCCCGACCACCGCCGAGCTCGAGGCGGCCACGGCTGTGGCGCGGATGCATTTTGGGACGCCACGGGTCAGCTTCGACAACGTGATGCATCACAGGGCGATGTCTTTTGCAAACGGCGAAGATCGGGCCGTCCGGGTGCTGGTAACCCCTCTGAATTCCGACAAGGCGAGTTTCGAGCTTGTTAGCGCGGACCCTCAGGGGCCGGAACTCTGGCATACCCATATGACGGGGACGTTGCGCAAGTCGCAGGCGCCGTCCGGGTCCGCCTTCTCGACGACGGAGGTCAGGGCCCGTTGCCGGCAAACATTGCCCGTTTCCGACTTCTACGATCGGCTGGGCCGGCTTGGTCTTGAATATGGGCCCAGTTTCCGCGGCGTCCGTGAATTGTACCTGGGCCAGCACGAGGTGCTCACCAAGGTAAGGCTCCCGGACGGGCTGGCAAATGGCCAGTACGCGATGCATCCCGCGTTCATGGATGCGTGCCTGCATGCCTACCCGCTTGTCCTTGATGGTGTTGAGGAAGCTGAAAGCGATGGCCGTGCCTCCTATCTGCCGGTCTCGCTGAAAGGTTATCGCTGCTATCAGGACGGAATCGACAGAGCCTGGGCGCACACCAGGCTGCGCAGTGTCGAGAACAACGATACGCAATTGATCGACATTCGAATCTACGATGACACGGATCGGCTGGTCGCCGAACTGGAGGGTCTGGCCGTACGATTGCTGCCGCTGGACAAGATGCGGCGTCCGCGGGCGGGCGACGACGATCTGTGTTATCGGGCGGTCTGGCGGAAAAGTGCCCGAAGTACCGATAGTCTCGAAAAGGATCGTGCCCCGGCGAGCTGGATGATCTTCGCCGATGCAACGGGTGTCGGCGCGGCACTGGCTCGCAGGCTGGAAGCGGCGGGTCATCGCTGCCACCTTGTGCACAGAGGGGATGCGTTCACCCGACTGGATACCCGAACGTGGACCGCAAACGAACGCAACCTTGGGGATTTTCGCCGACTGCTGGAGCAGTTTGCCGCGAGCGAGGCGCTGCCGTGCGGTGGCCTGGTCTACCTGTGGGGGCTGGATGCTCCGTCGATGGACGATCTTACGCTGGAGCAACTGAAGTGCGGCAGCGAGATGATGTGCCGCGGGGCACTGGCGATCCTGCATGCCCTTGCCGAAACCCGATCGGCGAATTCGGGCGACAGGCGCCTCTGGTTTGTAACCACAAACACCCAAAAGACGGACGATGACGACCGGCCTGTTGATCCGGTCCAGGCGCCCCTGTGGGGCCTGGGGCGCACCGTCGCGATCGAGCATCCGGGCATCTGGGGCGGATTGATTGATCTGCATCTCGACCGTGACCGGCAGCCCGACATTGATGCGCTGGCGGCGGAACTGCTCAACCCGGATGACGAGACGCAGATCGCGATTTCCGCCGATGGCCAGCGCAACGTTCCGAGGCTGGTCAGGCAATCCCTTTCGGGGCTCCGGGCGCAGGTGCCGCAGGTGCGGGCAGACGCCACCTATCTTGTCACCGGTGGCCTGGGGATGCTGGGACGCAGTGTCACCAGGTGGCTCATTGACAAAGGCGCCAGACACCTGGTCCTGACGGGTCGAAATGCGAGTGCGGAGGCAGCGCGCGACCTGTTCGACGTGGCGGAAAAGAACGGCGCGGCAATCCATGTCGTGGCGGCCGACATCAGCAAGGATGCGGACGTAAGTCGCCTCATACGGTGGATCAGCGACGAACTTCCACCGCTAAGAGGCGTGGTGCAGTCAGCCGGGGTTCTGGATGACGGGATATTGGCCCAGCTTGACTGGGAGAGGTTTGACCGTCTGTTCGGGCCCAAAGTGTATGGAAGCTGGCTCCTGCATGAACACACCAGGTCGCTGAAGCTGGACTTCTTCATCCTGAAGTCTTCCCTGCTGAGCCTGCTGGGCTCCGCCGGCCAGGGAAACTATGCCGCCGGCAACGCCTTTCTCGATTCCCTGACAGCTCACCGCCGCTCGGCGGGTCTGCCGGCAACGGCCATCAACTGGTCGGCCTGGTCGGGGGGCGGGCTGGCTACCGCTTCGGGCGCGCGCGGCGAGGCGATGTGGTCGTCGCTCGGTGTGAAATTCGTCTCCCCCGATCAGGCAATGCAGCTGTTCGACGAACTGATGTGTCGCGACGTGGAGCAGATCGCGGTCGCGGCCGTTGACTGGCCGAGATATGCCGGCAGGGCGGGAAAGTCCGCGATCCTGGCGGAGCTGCTGAACGGGTCCCGTGAGTCGCGGTCGCCGGGAATTGCGACGGGGGCGGCCGCCCGGGCGCCAATTGTCGCGGACGTTGACGAAGATCCACACCGACGGCTCCACAACAAATTGCAGCAGCGCATCATGGCGGAGCTGGGGTTCGTCGATCCGATAGATCCCGATCGGCCCCTGAATGAAATCGGTCTGGATTCGTTAAGGTCCGTGACCCTCGCAAACTGCCTGGAGGATGATTTCGGCGTCCTGTTGCCAATCACGAAACTGATCAGCGGACCGACGATCAATGAGCTGGCTGATAATTTGTCAGATCTGCTGGCTGCGACCGCAAGGAGCGATCCCGAGCGGGTGCCGGCGATGATTCCGGCGGCCGGTATGGAGGCATCCGCCGCCCGCGAGCCGGAGGCGGCGCAACCGGAAGCCGGAAGCGGACGCGACCAGCGGCGGGCGGGGGAACGACACGAAAATGGCATCCAGCATCATGCGCCGAACGAAGCGGCACCACTGATTGCGGAAGACCGAATTCGCCCGCCGGCACATGTCAGGAATGACGAAAACGCGCCATCGGCCAATGGAAAGTGCAATGGGGTTACAGCAGACCATCTTGATGCGCGGCTTCTTCACCGTGCCGGTGGAGTCGCGTCCCGCGCCGGCGGCCGGTGGCTGATCGCACCTCAACCCAATCCACATGCCACGGCCCGGCTGTTCTGTTTCCCCTATGCGGGGGGTGGCCTCGCATCGTTCCGGGACTGGGCCCGCGCGTTCGGAGATGCGGTGGAAGTGGTGGCCGTCGAACCGCCGGGGCGCGGCACGCGTATCGACGAGCCGGCCATCGACGACCTCAACATTTTTGTCGAGGGTCTGCTGGAGGAAATGGTCGACTGGCTGGACCGGCCGTCAGCCTTTTTTGGCCACTGCCTGGGCGGCCTCACCATGTTTGCCACGCTCTGCGCGCTGCCCGAAGCCCTTGCCCACAACATCAAATGCGCATTTGCCTGCGGCGTACGACCGCCGCATCTTCTGAAGCGCAGAGGCGAGTTTGAGGACAATCTGGCCTACGACATGATGCTGAGCGGGGGATTTGATGCCGGACTCCCGCCCTACGCCCAGGCGGACGAGATCTTCGCCGATATCATCCGTCAGTTCGGTGTTCCGGCTGCCGACAGGATGCTGGCGATTCCGCAGCTGCGAAAGGCATTGCTCCCCACGATCCGCGCAGAGTTTGGAATGGCCTACAAATACGAATATCGGCCCGTCGCGCCGTTTTCCTTTCCAATCAGCAGTTTTGTCGGAGATGCAGACCCTTGGGTGTCGCGAGAAGTCTCCGCCGGATGGGGCGAGCTTACCCGCGGCCGGTTCAACAATCATGTCTGCAGCGGGTCGCATTTCCTGATGGCGGATGATGGAGGCTACATTCTGGACACCATCAAGAGAGAGTTTGCTGACCTGGTCATGCCTGGAGGGGCCAGGCGCTGATCATGGTCGCAGCGGCACAGTCGGCCCGGAAAATCAATTTCAGGAATTGCCCAGCATTGCCTTCGCCCTGAGGAGGTCCCCGGTATCAAAGCCTTCGCTGAAGGCTCGATAAACCCCGCCGAGTTGTGCGCGGCATTCGCCGACGTTGTGTCTGGCCGCACCGAGGTCGCAAAGGCTCAGACAGAGTCTGAGTTCAAACGACTTCGCATTTTGCTCGCGCGCAAGCTGGAGGCCGCTGGAGAAATAGTCCTCCGCCTGATCCAGGTTCTGATCTGACTGCAGGCTTGCCACGCCGAGCAGGCGATATATCTCGGCCGCGTAGTAGCGATCCGAGTTCTCTTCGTCGAGCCTCAACTGGGCCTTCGCCAATACGTCAATCGCCTGCTCGTAACGCTTGTTCTTCAAGCATGCATCAGCCAGCAGCCCGAGCGAGTATAGTTCAAACAACAGCCCACCGGTGGCCCGCTCCTTTTCCAGTCCTTGCTTGATCTCGGCGATACCCTTTTCTCCATCGCCATGCTGGGCCCGCGCCCATCCGCGCAAGATCAGGGCCATCGCCAGATAGTGGGCAAAGTCATGCTCCTCACAGAATGTGATTGCCGCGCTCGCTTCTCTTGCGACGACTTCAGACTCGCCGCGAAGCTGATGCACCCGAAGGCCTATCGCCCGTGCCATGGCCTCACTGAAGGGATTACGTGATGCATTGGCATAGCGGCGGGCCTCGGCGCACATTCGCAATGCCTGATCGGGATAGCCAAGCATCCAGAGCGCCATGCCGTCGTACGATCTCACATGGACCCTGGGATCTTGCGCTGACACGTCGAGATACGCTGCAGTCCTGTTGTCCTCACAAAGGCTGATGCTGCGTTCCATCTCCGCGTGGGACGGGGCGAACTTTCCCCTTGCAAACAGCGTGAACCCCAAGGCCTCGTGGGCAAGCACGCCATAAACCGGGTCGTGCGAATTCTCGGCCGCGTTCAGCAGGTGTTCGGCAAGAGCCTGGGCCTCGTTAAGCGACGAGCGAACGAAGTTCCAGCTCCACAATCCGAACACTGCGGGCAAGGTGTGCTCGTCAAGACCGCTCTCCTTGCACAGTTGAAGCGCGCGCGTATACGCTTGCCTCACACTGTCAATGCTCCAGCCCTTGGCCGCACGGAGAGAGTTGCCGAGCGATGTTTGAAGCAGCAACTCCGACTTGTTGCGCAACATCGGATCTTCGATGTGGGAGACCTGGCTCAATCCCTGCTTCAGATGACTGACGGCCGCATTCGGCGAGCGGCTGAGGGCGAGATTGCCGGCCTTGAGCCAGTAGTCGACAGCAGGCTCTAAAAGACCGGCTTCGGTGAAGTGGTGGGCGACGATCTCCGGCTGACTCATTACAATGTCGGGAAATTTCTTCACAAGCGTGCGCGCGATCTGGCTGTGCATCTGGTGTCGCCGGCTCTTGAGAAGGCTTTCGTATGCCGCATCACGCACCAGCGCGTGCTTGAAGCTGTAGATGGCCTCCGGCGGGTCGCCTCGGCGGAAAAGAAGTTCCGCGCGCTCGAGTTGGCCCAGGGAATCTCGCAGCGTCGTTTCGTTCCGACGGACCAGTTCGCGTATCAGGGAGTAGGAGAATTCGCGCCCGATGGCTGCCCCGATCTGGCTGATCTCCTTCACCGCAGACATGCGGTCGAGCCTTGCCATCAGCGAGTCCTGGAGGGTTGCGGGAATGGCAAGCGGCGGCAGGGGTCCATCGAGCCGGTAGCCATCGGCGTCCTCGACCAGGATGTCCCCCTCCAGCACGGCCTTTGTGAGCTCCTCGACGAACAGCGGGTTCCCGTCGGTCTTGGCTACGATCTGGTCGATGACTTCGGCCGGCAGGCTGCGGCCACCGGCCACCTGGCTGATTATTCCTTCAACGTAATTGCGATCGAGGGGCCCCAGCGTCAGGGTCCCGACATTGGGGAGACCGACCCATGGCGGCTCGAAGCCGGGCCGGAAGGTGAACAGGCTCATGACCGGCAATTGGCGCAAGCGCTCGACGGCCAGATCGAGCAGCTCGAGGGAGGCGGGGTCGGCCCAGTGCAGGTCCTCGAACAGGAGCAGGATCGGCTTCTGGCTCGCGAGGCTCTCGAATTGATCGAGGAGCGCGGCGAATGTGCGGCGGCGCTGCTGCGCCGGATGGGGCGCCAGCAGTTCCGGATACCGGTCGCCGGAAGGAATTGACATCAGCGCGGCGAGAAGCGGCGCCGTGTCCTGAGCCCGCGGTGATGCAATAGCGAGAAGGGCCTCCAGCTTGTCGAGCCGCTCCTCTGTGGTGTCGTCGACCTTGAGCCCCGCTGCCCGCTCCAGTTGGACAATGAAGGGATAAAGCGGGCTGTTGATGTGGTGAGCCGAACATTGGTAGCGCAGCGGAATGTACGGATCGTTGGCGATACGCTCCTCGAGCGCCGCTACAAGACGGGATTTGCCAATCCCCGGTTCGCCCGAGATGAGCACGATCTGGCCCTGACCCCGCCAGGCGAGGCTTTGGCGCTCCAGCAGGAAATCGAGTTCCTCCGTGCGACCGAGGAGTTCGGTCAGACCTGCGGCGTGAACGGCCGCGAAGCGGCTTTGCGAAGCCGATACGCCTTCGACTGACCACGCCGCGACCGGTTCGGCAAAACCGTCGACCTTTTGCGAGCCGAGATCGCGCAACCGGAACACATCGCCGAGCAACTGGCGCGTGGACGCGGCGACGACGACCATTCCGGGCTCGGCGCGGCCCTGAAGGCGCGCCGCAAGATTCGGTGCATCACCAATCACGCCGTGCTTGCGTAACCTGCCTTCTCCACCGAGGTCGCCGACCACGACGACGCCGGTGGCTATGCCAATGCGGACGGAGAGCGGCTCTTCCGCGGGCGTCTTCAGACGCGCGACTGCATCGGCGATATCAAGCGCAGCGCGCACGGTTCGCTCGGCATCGTCCTCGTTCGCCTGCGGGTAGCCGAAATACGCGAGGATCCCATCGCCCCGGAAATCGGCGAGGAAACCTTCAAATGCCAGAGTGATGCGCGCGCAGGCGGCCTGGAAGGCATCGATCACCGCGCCCATGTCTTCCGGATCGAGTCGCGCCGACAGTGCAGTCGAGCCCACCAGATCGCAGATCATCACGGTCAGGTGGCGGCGCTCGGCAGCCGCGAGTTGAGGGTAGATGCTCCCTGCTTCCCCCAATTCGCCCCGCACAGACGGGCCGGGCGCGCCCCATTCCCTCGACCTGATTGCCCTGATGAAACGTTTCCGGTCACCCAGCGACATCCCGAGCTTCTCGAGATCGCCTTCGGTCAGCTCCGGCAGCACATCAAGATCAATGGCGTGCTCGATGAACGCCTGCTCATACTGCGCGAGTCCCGCGTTTCGCAGCCAGCCGCCCACGTCCATGGTAGCGCCCCGGTACCGTTCCAGACTCGCGGCGGCCACCAATCAACAACGCGCGACCAAGATGCCGCACGCGGAGTGCCTTGAACCCCTGGCAACGCAAACAAGCTCGACTGTCCCCGGGGCTCTGCTCGCGCCGCGAATGCGCATGGTACCTCTGCGGCGCCTGCCAGCGCAACGA
>CAZUDR010000007.1:0-22864 GCA_964618715.1 uncultured Undibacter sp.
GCGCAGACATCATCGTCCACTCGCTGACAAAATTCCTCGGCGGTCACGGCAATTCGATCGGCGGCATGATCGTCGACGCCGGCACCTTCAACTGGTCGCGCGGTGGCCGCTATCCGATGCTGTCCGAACCGCGGCCCGAATATCACGGCATCGTGCTGCACGAGACTTTCGGCAATTTTGCCTTCGCCATCGCCTGCCGCGTGCTCGGCCTGCGCGACATCGGGCCGGCACTGTCGCCGTTCAACGCCTTTCTCATCCTCACCGGCATCGAGACGCTGCCGCTGCGCATGCAGCGTCATTCCGACAATGCGCTGGCGGTCGCCCAGTGGCTGTCGAAGCACGACAAGGTGGCGTGGGTCAGCTTTCCGGGTCTGGAGGGCGACAAGTACAACGCGCTGGCGAAAAAATACGTGCCCAAAGGGGCCGGCGCGGTGTTCACCTTCGGGCTCAAGGGCGGTTACGACGCGGGCGTCCAGCTTGTGTCCAACGTCGAGCTGTTCTCGCATCTGGCCAATATCGGGGACACCCGCTCGCTGATCATCCATCCGGCCTCAACGACGCACCGGCAACTGTCCGACGAGCAGAAAATCGTGGCCGGCGCCGGCCCCGACGTGGTGCGGCTGTCGATCGGGCTGGAGGACAAGGAAGACATCATCGCCGATCTCGAGCAGGCGCTGGCCGGCTGAATGGCAACGGCAACGGACCTTCGCCGCCTTGCCAAGTCGCTGGCGGGCACCAGCGAAGCGCCACACTTCGACCGAACGGCATTCAAGGCGGCGCGCATCTATGCGACGCTCGCCGCCGACGGCCGCACTGTCAATCTCAAGCTTGCGCCGGACGAGCAGGAGTTCAAATGCCTGCTCGCGCCGGACGCCTTCGCCATCGTACCGAACGCGTGGGGCAAGCAGGGCTGGACCACGGTCACGCTCGCGAACATAAGTGTCGCGGAGCTGAAGGCGGCGCTGGAAATGGCCTGGCGGCACGCCGTCGCCGGGAAACCCGGGAAGACCGGGAAGAAGAGTAGGCGCCGGATCCGCGCGTCCTAGTCCACTTACTTTTTCAGTGTCCGCTCGACATAGGCACGGATATTCGCCTGCGTCTCCGGCGCCGCCCAGATTTCGGTCACTGCCTTGTCTGTCGCCTGGCCGGACTGTGCCAGCCGCTCGCTGACCGGCTGCCGCAACTGCAGTTTGGTCTGTGCGAAGGCCGGCGGCGACAGGAGTGCCAGTTCCTGCGCAATCGCTGTGGCGTCCGTCAGCAGCCCGTCCGGCTCTGCTACTTCGTCGATCCAGCCGAGGTCGAGTGCAACGCCCGTCTCATACGTCGCGCCGCTTAATGTAAATTCGGCGAGATAACGTGGTGGCACCGCGTAACGCACGATCTCGAAGGCCAGCGCGGGAAACGGCACACCGACCAGCAGTTCGGTGACGCCAATGCGGCCGGCCCCGCCGGCCATGACCCGGCTGTCTGCACAGCACGCCAGCACGCAGCCGCCGGCAACGGCATGTCCGTTGATCGCGGCCACCACCGGCCGCGGATGAAAGAACACTGTCTCGAACAGCTTGTGCAGTGCCGGCAGGAACCGGCGCGCATAGTCGCCGCCACCCGCGGCGAGCCGCTTCAGGTCGACGCCGGCGGAGAAGATTCTGCCCTGTCCGGTCAACACAACCGCACGTGCGTCGGACCGCAGTGCCATGAAACGCGCGGCCAGCGCTTCGCAGAATTCGATGTCGAGCGCGTTGGCCTTGCCGTGCTGCATGGTCACAACGGCAATGCCGTCGTCGATCGCGACATCGATCATGCGGATGCCTCCGCCGGCCTGGTCGCCGGTGCCCCTGCGCGGTGACAGAGCCGCTGCGCATGCAAAACGGCGACCGTGAAGACGAGGATGGCGGCCATCTGGTGCGCCAGCGCGAGCGGGATCGGCGACTGCTCCAGCAGGGTGACAATGCCCAGCATGGCCTGCAAGGTGACCGTCCCGGCGAGGATCAGTGCACCCGCCGTCTCGCGCCGCAGGCTCCAGGCGTCGTTGGCGTGCACCATGGCCGCAAGCCAGAGCGCATAGGCCAGCATACGGTGTTCGAACTGCACGGTGAGCCTGTTGTCGAAAAGATTGCGCCAGGCCGGCTCGAAGAACCAGAGATGTCGGGCCGGCGGAATGAAGGCGCCGTCAATCAGGGGCCAGGTGTTGAATACGAGCCCGGCGTCGAGACCCGCAACCAGCGCACCGAGATAGATCTGGACCAGCACCATGATGGCGACGACCAGCGCACCGACACGCAGCCGTGCCGGCGCAGGCTGGATCACCGGCGGGGTCAACTGCTGCGCGGTCCACAGCACGGCGCCGTAGATCGCGACCGCAAGTGTCATGTGAAACGCCAGGCGATACTGCGAGACGCTGACCCGGTCGGCCAGCCCCGACGCCACCATCCACCAGCCCACCGCGCCGAGCAGTGCGCCGGCGCCAAAGATGGCCCACAATCGCAGACGCAGCCGCTTCGGAACCCAGCCGCGCCAGAGAAAGAACATGAACGGCAGCAGAAACACCGCCCCGGTCATGCGCGCGAGCAGCCGGTGCGACCACTCCCACCAGTAGATCACCCTGAACTGATCGAGGCTCATGCCGCGGTTGAGTTCGCGGTACTGCGGGATCGCCTGGTAGCGGGCGAACTCGGCCTGCCATTCCGCTTCGGACAGCGGCGGAACAACGCCGGTTACCGGCTTCCATTCGGTAATTGACAGGCCGGATTCGGTCAGCCGCGTGGCGCCGCCCACCACCAGCGTCATGAAAATCATGACGGCCACGCACAGTAGCCAGCCCCGCACCGCGCGCGCGTGAGACTCCGGAACTGGGGACTGATCGGACATGAAAGCGGCTGCTTGCGGGAGACGGCGCGGACCATATAGTCAGGCGCGTGCCCCTGCAAATGAACCCGGACCGGGCCTGCAATGACCATTCGCACCCGCAAACTGATCGGCGCCTTCGCCCTGCTGCTGCTGGTGACGGTGTGGAGTCTCGTCGCCATGGCGCTCGCGCAGTCGGTGTTGACCGACATCGGCGGCCCCGTAGCGACGGTCTACTATATCGTGGCCGGGCTCGGCTGGGTGCTGCCCGCCATGCTGCTGGTGAAATGGATGGCGCGCCCTGATGCGCCCCGAAGCACTAGGCCGCGTTGACGCGGCGGAAGCCGTTCCACATGGCGGTGGCGGCGCCTGACATCAGCACCTTCACATAGCGCTGGCGCTGGAACTCGCCGTTGACCGAAATCCGCGGCAATGCGGTGAGGTGGTGGCGGTGCTTGCGGAACAGCACGCCCGGCCGCGTGGTCACGGCCGTCTTGAAGCCGAGATCAGCGGCGATGCGAAACTCGCGCGGGCCCGCCGAGGTCGGATCTCCCACCGGATAGGCCAGGTGGTCCGGCCGCTTGCCCAGTGCCGCTTCCAGCACCGCGCGGCTCATCTCCATCTCCGCGCGCGCAGCCGCGTCGTCCGGCACCTTCTTCAGCATCTTGTGATTGACGGTGTGGGCGCCGATCGTCACCAGCGGATCAGCGGCCAGTTCCGCAATCTCTTCCCAGCTCATGCAGAGATCGCGGCAGAATCCGGGCATGTCGACGCCGTGCCGCGCGCACAGGTCGCGCACGACGCCGCGCAGTTCGTCCTCGGTCTTCATGCTGCGCAGGTAACCGTAGACCTCGGCATACAGCTGGCGCTTCTCCCGCACCGTTACGCAGTCGAAGAAGCGCTGTTCGCCGTTGATCAGCATGCCGATCCGCTTGTTTTTCGCAATCACGGCTTCAAGCGCAAGCCACCACAGTTCACCGAGACGGTCGGGAAAGCTGGTCGGGATGTAGAGCGCGAACGGCAGCTCGTATTTCTTCAGCAACGGATAGGCCCACTCCTTGAGGTCCGTGTAGCCGTCATCGAACGTGATGCAGACGAAGCGGCGCCGGAACTCGCGCTCGGTGAAACGCCGGTGCATTTCATCGAGCGAGACCACGTCGATCCGCCTGCGCTTGAGCCGACGCAGCAGCCCTTCAAAAAAACGCGGCGTGACCTCGAGCAGCCGGTTGGGCTGGAAGGCATCGTTCCGCGGCGGCCGCACGTGGTGCAGGGTCAGGATGGCACCGATGCCGCCCACCATCGGACGCATGAAATGATGGAGCCCGCTGAAATACAGCGTCTCCAGCCCGCCGCGGATAATGGTTTTCTTCAGCTTTGCCACGCGTCCGATCTCACGCCAAGTCTGCCCAATATTCCAACGGTTTATTGACAAATCTTTGCGAGGCTGCGCACCCCGTCATTTCAGGCCTTTGCCGCACCATGAACGTGCTTGCGTTGCGTCCGCGCCACGATGCGCCCCCCGGCCCGGCAGCCCGGGATGTCCGCATTGCCCGGGTGGAGGTATTCGAGGACATGGCGTCCTGCGAGGCCCCCTGGCGAAGGCTGGAAGCCGCCCTTGGTCCTGCCACCCCCTATCAGCGGTACGATTTTCTTCACCTATGGCAGCACCACGTCGGGGCTGAACGCGGCGTCACGCCGTTCGTCGTGGTGGCATCCAACGCTGCCGGCGAACCGCTGTTTCTGTGGCCGCTGGGTCGCAGGCCTTCGGGCGGGCTCCAGGTGGCCGAGTTCCTTGGCGGCAAGCATGCCAATTTCAACATGGCACTGTGGCGCCGCGATCTTGCAGCGAGCATTGCGGCGGATGACCTGCAGGCGGTGCTGCCGCAGCTCGATGGCCGGGTGGACCTTCTCATGTTGCGGCAGCAGCCGCTGACCTGGTCCGGCACCACAAATCCCTTCGCCCTGCTCCCGCACCAGCGCGCCGCCAATTTCGGTTTCTCCGGCGCGCTGACGCCCAGTTTTGACGCACTGCTGCGCGCACGCACCAATGCCGTCACGCGCAAGAAGATGCGCAAGAAGGCGCTGGCGCTGGCTAATTTCGGCAGCGTGCGCTTCGACCGGGCGACCGGGCCCTGCGAGGTCCGCCGCGTGCTCGACGCGTTCTTCAAGCAGAAAAGCGCCCGCATGCGTACCCTGGGCGTGCCCGACGTCTTCGCGGAACCCGGCGTGCGTCGCTTCATCGAGGCGGCTGCGACCCAGCCGGTCGCGGGCGGCGCGCCGCTGATCGAGGTCTACGCGCTGTCGGTCGACGACATCGTCGTCGCCACCATCGGAGGCATCGTCGGCGGCTCCCGTTTCTGCGCCATGTTCAATTCGATCATCGACGGACGCTTCGCGGTGGAGAGTCCGGGCGAGCAGATCATTCTCAGGCTGGTACAGGACTGCTGCGAGCGCGGTCTGGGAACATTCGATCTCGGCGTCGGCAAGGCACGCTACAAGCATCTGTTCTGCCGCGACATCGAGCCGCTGTTCGACAGTTTCATTCCCCTCAGCCGCGGCGGGCGCCTGCTTGCGCTCGGCTGCCGGAGCGCCGCAGCGGCCAAGCGCACGATCAAGCAGCAGCCTGCGCTGTGGTCGATCGTGCGCCGGGCGCGATTGTTGCGGGCGACGCTGTTACCGACGCCCTGACCGCCCTTTCCTACGCGGCGGCGGCCTGCGTGCCGCCAGCGAGCAACGCGACGTCGGCGAACCCCGCCACCATCATGCGCTCGTGCGCAGCCTGCGTCGCCGGATCGGCCGGATCACCACCGACCAGCACGGCACGCCGGGCGAGCGGCGCGAAGTTTTCTACCGCGACATCGGCGGCGGAGCCGGCATCGATCACCACATAGTCGTAGCTCTGGGTCAGCGCCCCGATCACCGTCTGCAGCATGGGTGAGGCCGCCAGCGCCGGACCGTCGCTGCCGACCTCGCCCGTCGCGATCAGATGCACATTGGAATACTGGTCGCGGGTAATGATGTCGCCAAAGGAGGCCGTGCCGCGGATGAGGTCGGCCACGCCCGGCGCGTCGGGCTCGGTGGAGATCACTGACAGGTTGGGTGCGCCGAAGGCAAAATCGACCAGCACCACATTGCCGTGCCCCGCCAGCGTGCGGGCCAGCGTGATGGCGGCATACGTGGTGCCGACATCGCGCATATTGCCCATCACCGTCACGCAACGCCCGTTGTCGCCGTCCTGCATCAGGCTGGCGGCAATCTCCTCGATGCTGCCGACAGCCATCGACGCAGGCTGCGCGGGCATCGGCGGCGGCATCGGTGCCGTCATTGATGGCGCTATCGGCGGCTGCATGGGCGCAGCCGTGGGCTGCTGCAGCGGCGGCGGGGCGGCCTGGGCAGCAAAGTGCGTCATCGCGACCGGCGCCAACGGCGGCGACTGCACGCGCGGCATCATCGGAACGACCGGCGCCTGCTGATAGGCCGGCGCGCCATGGCCCTGCGCAGGATACGCGTAGGCGTAGGACGATGCGGACGGCGGCGGTGCCAGCAGTGCCCCGGTGACGGTGAAGCCGGCCGACAGGGCAAAGCCCGCGAAGGCCGCGATCAGCACCATCGGCAGCTTTTTCGGATAGGCCGGCTTCAGCGGCGGGCTCGCCCCGGAAATGATGCGCGCTTCCGGCGGCGCGGCACTGATGCTGTCGCGCGCGGCTGCTTCCCGGTACTTGACCAGATAGGATTCGAGTAGATCGCGCTGGGTCTTGGCCTCGCGCTCGAGCGCCCGCAGGGTCAGGTCCTGTTCGTTGGTCTGCGAGGCGACCTTCTTTACCTGGTCGAGGCTTTCGGTGAGCGTCTGCACGCGGTCGCCGGCGACCTTGGCGTCGTTGTCGAGCTGGCGCGCCAGGCGTTCGCCTTCGCTGCGAATCTGACGGCCGCTTTCGGCGATCTGCGCGTTCAGCTCCTTGATGCGCGGATGCAGGGGTCCCAGCGTCGTCGACTGCTCGGCCAGTTGCGAGCGCAATGCGATGCGCTGCTCGATCATGCGCCGCATGGAATCGGAATTGGCAATGTCGGCCGATTCGATCGGCTGGCCCGAGCGGATCAGCGCGCGAAGCTGACGCGCCCGCGCTTCCAGATCCGCCTTGCGGCCGCGCGCGGCAGCGATTTGCGAATTGATCTCGGTCAGCTGCTGGTTCGGCAAGGATGTGTTGTTAGTGCCGACGAAGAGATTCGCCTTGTTACGGTACGCCTCCACCTTGGCCTCGGCTTCGGCCACCTTCTGGCGCATCTTCTCGATCTCGCCGGCAAGCCAGTTGCCCGCGGCGCGGGTCTGGTCCTGCTTCACCACCTGCTGCATCTGCAGATAGGTCTGCGCGATATTGTTGGTTACGCGCGCAGCCAGCTTCGGATCAGCCGAACTGAATTCGACGGAAATCACGCGCGACTTTTCGATCGCCTGCACGCTGAGATGGTCGTAGTAGACCTCCATGGTCCGTTCTTCGCGCGACATCCCGCTGCGGTCACGCCCCAGACCCAGCGCACCGAACAGGGCCTGCAATGGCGACTTGTTGGCGTCGGGATCGAATTCGGGATTGTCGGCGAGCTTTTCCGCGCCGATCACCTTGCGCGCCAGATCACGCGACAGCACGACCTGGATCTGGCTGGCCACCGCTTCCGGGTCGATCGTGGTGCGGTCAGCGTTCTTGTCGGCCTCGGCGCGCAGGAAAACGTTCTCGCGCGCCTCCAGGAGAATGCGCGTTTCTGCGCGGTATTGCGGCGTGATCGCGTTGACGACGACGTAGGCCCCGGCAGCGCAGGCCAGCGTCACGCCCAGGATGCGGCCCTTGCGCTGCCACAACAGGCGTCCCAGCGCGCGCATGTCGGGCTCGCCGTTCTGGGAATCGGGAATTGCGGCCGGCGCTGGCGGGATACTGTTGGTCGACTTGCTACGGAACATGGTGACTCCAGGCGCACAGCTCTGTGGTACTGCCATGACTAGAAACGATTATGGTTTCTGCCGCGTTAATTCCCCGCGATTACTGCCGCATTTTTACAGACCGTTAACCATGCCGGCCCCCTAATCCCCTTGCTTGGGCCCCTGACTCGGATTCATCAAACATGCGGCGCGCACGTCTCCTCATCCCGGCCTTTCTTGCGTTCACGCTGGCGGCCTGCTCGAGCCAGCAGACGAGCTATTATTCGACCACCCAGCCGCAGACGGCGCAGGTCGAGGAACGCGGCCTGTTCACCGGCGACGGTCCCTTCGCGAGAAAGGGCACGCCCGGCTATGCCCAGCCTGCCTATGCGCAGGCGTTGCCGCAGCAGCCCTACACGGCGCAGTCCTGGCCGCAGCAGAACCAGCAGCCCCGCGTGCAGCAGGCCTACAACGCCCAGCAGCCCGCCGCGGCGCAGGGCCAGGTTGTGGAGCAGCGCTACGGACCGAACTCCTATGTGATGCAGTACCAGCCGCCCCCGCAGGCCGCCGGAGGCCCCTACGCGCCGGCGCCCTACGGCTACCCGAACCCCGCGGCCTACCGGCCCTCGCCGGTCTATTAGCTGGTACTGCGATACGCACGCCGTTAACCCGGGCCGCGACATCGGGATAAGTCTTTCTTGAGAGTTTTTCCGTAGGAATTTCCGCGCAATAGGGGAAATCCGGTGGCGGTGGACGCACATGCTCCGTGCCGGATGCGCGGCGGTGGCATGAGCGATATCGACACCCGACCACGGACGCGCCGCGAGACGGCTGCGCACGGCCGCGTCGACCCTGCACCTGACGGCGCGCCGCAACAGCCGTCCCGCAATCTCGACGCCGCGCCGCCGCTTGCACCGCAGCAGCCGCCTGCCCGCCCGCTGTCGCCGGAGGCGCTGGCCGTCGTCGCCAGGTCTGCGCCCCCTGCGATCTCGCCGATCGTTCTCGCCGGCGCCGTGCGCATGATCGAGTTCGCCCTGGTCATGGCCGTCGGGCTTGCCGTCTACGCCGCCTATCTGTCACAGGCCAACGACCTGCTGATCCGCTATGCCGGCGCCACTTTCGTCATCGCGGTGCTGTCGATGCTGGCCTTCCAGGTCGCCGACATCTACCAGGTGCAGGCCTTTCGCGGCCTCGAGAAGCAGTACATGCGGCTCGCCTCCGCCTGGTCGCTGGTGTTTCTCATCATCATCGGCGTGTCGTTCTTCGCCAAGGCCGGCGACATGTTCTCGCGCGTCTGGCTCGGCAGCTTCTATGTCGCCGGCCTCGCCACGCTCATCGTCTCGCGCAAGATCCTGTTCTACATCGTGCGCGCGTGGACGCGCGAAGGCCGCCTCACCCGTCGCACGGTGATCGTCGGCGCCGGCGATGCCGGCGCCCACCTGATCGAGAGTCTGCACGGGCAGAAGGATACCGGCGTCAACATCATCGGCCTTTTCGACGATCGTGGCGACGAGCGCGCCGGCACCGAATGCGCCGGCGAGCGGAAACTCGGCACCGTCGACGACCTGGTCGAGTTCGGCCGGCGCACCCGCGTCGACCTCGTTATCTTCTCGCTGCCGATTTCGGCCGAAACCCGCATTCTGCAGATGCTGAAGAAGCTGTGGGTGCTGCCGATCGACATCCGTCTCGCCGCCCACGCCAACAAGCTGCTCTTCCGCCCGCGCTCCTACTCCTACATCGGCCAGATGCCGATGATCGACGTTGCCGACCGGCCGATCGCCGACTGGGACGTCGTGATGAAATGGCTGTTCGACAAGGTGATCGGCGGGCTCATCCTGCTGTGCGCGCTGCCGGTGATGGCGCTGATCGCGATCGCCATCAAGCTCGACAGCCGCGGACCCGTTCTGTTCAGGCAGAAGCGCTACGGCTTTAACAACGACCTGATCGAGGTCTACAAATTCCGCTCGATGTATGTCGACCAGAGCGACGCCAGGGCCGACAGGCTGGTGACGAAGGACGACCCGCGCGTGACCCGCGTCGGCCGCATCATCCGCAAGGCCAGCCTCGACGAGCTGCCGCAACTGTTCAATGTCGTGCTCAAGGGCAATCTGTCACTGGTCGGCCCGCGTCCGCATGCGATCAACGCCAAGGCGGAGGCCCGGCTCTACAACGATGCGGTCGACGGCTATTTCGCCCGTCACAGGGTCAAGCCCGGCATCACCGGCTGGGCGCAGATCAACGGGTGGCGCGGCGAAACCGATACCCACGAGAAGATCCAGAAGCGCGTGGAGCACGACCTCTACTACATCGAGAACTGGTCGGTGCTGTTCGACCTCCACATCATCGCGCGTACGCCGGTCGCGCTGCTCAAGACCGAGCACGCCTATTGATCACCGCCGCCGACATGGCGCTCCCGCGCGGCGTGCCGCCGGCGCCTGCGGTGCCCGCCGCGACCGCGCCGCTGCGCGAGCGGATCCTCCTGGTCGTCCTTTACATCACGGTGCTGGCAAGCTCGGTCGCCTTCTTCGAGCCGTCGCCGCATGACGCCCTCATGGGCGTGCTGGCACTCGCCTGCCTGATCGCCGGCGTGCGCATCGACCGCAAGATCGTGCTGCTGTTCCTGCTGCTGCTGCTCTGGAACGCGGGCGGCCTGATGTCGCTGCTCAACGTGCCAACGCAGGACAAGGCCGTGCAATACGCCGCCACCTCGATCTATCTTGCGGTGGCCGCGCTGGTCTTCGCCTGCCTGTTCGCCGAGAACACCATGCCGCGGCTGGTGGTCATGCGTGCGGCCTATGTGTTCACCGCCGTCATCGTCTCGCTCGCCGCCGTCGCCGGCTACTTCAGCCTGTTTCCCGGCGCGCAGGCGCAGTTCGCGCCCACCGGCCGCGCGCTCGGCTTCTTCAAGGACCCGAACGTGTTCGCGCCCTTCCTCATCTGGCCGACACTGATCGTGCTGCAGCGCATGGTGGCACGTCGCATCGGGCTTTTCGACGTCGGCATCGTCGCCATCCTGCTGCTCGCGCTGCTGCTCGCGTTTTCACGCGGCGCCTGGTTCCATTTCGCCGTGTCCGGCGCGGTCATGCTGGCACTGACCTTCCTCACCGCGCCGACAACAAAGGCGCGCATGCGCATCTTCGCGATCGCCGCCGTCGGCACCGCGCTTCTCGCAGCCTGTATCGTCATTGCGCTGTCATTCGACCAGGTCGCCGAAATGTTCAATGAGCGCGCCCAGCTCATCAAGTCCTATGACGTTGGCCGCGGTGGCCGCTTCCAGCTGCAGGAGATCGCGCTGTCCGAGCTGCTGAATTTTCCCAACGGCATGGGCCCGTTCGAATTCTACCGCGTGCACGGCACGCAGCAGCACAATGTCTACCTGCAGGCCTTCATGGTCTATGGCTGGGTCGGCGGCGTCAGCTACATTCTTCTAGTGCTGGCCACATTCGGGGTGGCGCTGCGCACGGTGTTCGTCGCCACGCCGTGGCAGCCCTACCTCATCGTCGCGCTGGCCACCTACTTTGGCGAGGTCCTGGAAGGTTTCATCATCGACACCGACCACTGGCGCCACTTCTTTCTCATCCTCGGCATGGTCTGGGGTCTGGCGGCGGCGACGTACCGGTATCAGCGTCAGCGGCAGGACCGGCGGCCGGGCGAACGGGTCGCGCCTGCCGGCGCGTGATCCGGTTCCGGATGGCGCCGGGCCGCGGCGAGGTTGCACCGCGAAAGACGCCTCCCTATAGTCCGCGCCGTTCCGGTCGGGGCGTGGCGCAGCCCGGTTAGCGCACCAGTCTGGGGGACTGGGGGTCGTGGGTTCAAATCCCGCCGCCCCGACCAGAAAAATCAAAAATTTAGGCAAACATAGGAGCTGATCCGCTTCCCAAAAAGGGCATTTGGGAAGCGTTTGAGAAGCAAATGCCTCGACCAGAAACGACGAGCCCGCCGTCTCCAAAACGGATCGGCGGGCCAATCGGCAAATGACCTCGGGCTGGGTTCCGAAAGACGGGTCGCCCCTCTAGGCCAACCTTGGATACGCCCCGAGTATCAATGCTCCCCGCAAATGTTGCTTCAATGGAAATTTTCAAGGTGGCTGCAAGGAAAAAGCCCGCGCACAGCACATCGGCCGCATTGCCTGGAGTTACGCCGCGCGGCGTAATCGCCCTTGGGTGTCGTCAATAACCTGCAAGTTTCCGCAGAGTGCAAGGGATCGTGGAGCGGCAGCCACTCGTTCAGACCGAGGCCGGCACCAGCGACACCGCAGGCTCTGCGCCCAGGTCGTCGTCCGACCGGAGCGGCATCCGCGCCGCGTAGGCCGTGCCGGTCATCAGCCGCCGCGCCGTACGGACCACATAGACACGGTCGACGGAGACGTTGTCGCCGGCGGCGTGCCAGTCCTGCCGCAGTTCGAGGATTCCGCCCGAATGGCCGATGCGCAGCGTGCGTGGCGAAGTGGCTGCGCTGCCGACCGCACGGTTCACGATGGAGCCCGGAACGACGGCGGCGGCAATTGTCGCGATCGCGCCGGTCACCGCATAGCCACTGTGCAGGTTCTGGCTTGAAACGATGCGCCCGAGCATGTCGACATCGCCCGCCCCGTATCGCCGGCTGCCGCTGGCCTCGTAGTCGTGCGGCGGGGAGACGATCGATATCTTCGGGACCGCCGGCGTCAGGCTGAGGGCGTCCCCGGGCCTTTCGACCAGACCGCACAAAGCCGCCGCCTGGCCGCGCAGGTATTCTGCAGTCGTCAGGATTTCCTGCCTCATGTCCGGGCCCAGAGCTGCCGTTGCAATCTCGAGCCCGAGGTCGTTGGCGTGCACGAATACGTAGACAGTCCCGGAGTCGACGATACTCGTCTCGATCTCGTGACCGGAAGGCAGCCGTAAACGGTCAACGGCCCGGCCGGACGGCAAGAGCCCACGGCCGATAGTGCCTGCGGGTTCGATAAAGGCGAGCTCCACCGGCATGCCGTTCATGACCATGCCCATGGCCCTCACCTTGGCGGCCCGTTCGCGATATTCTTCCGCCTCCATGAACCGTGCGTCGACCCGCGTGTCCGACTGGGGATTGAACAGGCGGACCGTCCCGCTCAGATCGCGACAGAATCCTTCTTCCACTGCATAGAGCGCGACCGCGGAGACGAGGTTGCCGCAGTTCGATCCATACTTCACCCGGGCACTTCCCGGCGTGATGACACCAAATGTACATTCGATGTCGGCATCGGCACGGCCGGACGCCCAGACTTCCACGACCTTGTTGAGCAGCATGTCGTTGCCGCCGAGACCATCCGCGGTGCGCAGATCCTGTCCCGCAACGAGGTCCAGGAACATCTGGTCGCGCAGTGCCGGATCTCCCGGAAGATCCCGTGGCTGGAAGAAGTAGCCCCGCGTTGTGCCGCCCCGCATGACGACACACGGTACCGGGCGATTGCGGGGATAGTGGACCGTCATTTGACGACACTCTGAGGCGACACGGACGTCGGTCCGTGCGCGCCGGTGGACCCGCGATTGAGCAGGCGCCTGACGATCTGGCGCGGTGTCTCCGCCCAGAACAGGAGCGCCGGCCGGACATCGTCCCAACTGAACTCGGCGGTCACGAGCGGCTTGCCGAGAAAGCCCCTGAGCCATCCGCCGAACGACAGGTCACCACGCAGGATCAGATGGCTTGCCGCCCAGATCTCGTCGCGCAGATGAACCCAGCGCACGGGCACCTTGCCGTGCAGCACCGGTTCGACCGCGCCGGGGCTGATCCCGTCCTGGTAGGCGATCCAGGGAAAATCGACACCCGCGCCGATCGCCAGCATGCTTGTACGCACCGCCCGCGTGTTGATTTCGATGAGCTTGGGTTTGCCGTCCCGCGGATCGCGCTTGAACTCGGCGCAGCCAATGCCGCGATAGTCCAATCCCTGGAACAGCTTGACCGCGAGATCGAAAACCTCCGGGTCATCCACCGTCTCGGTCAAGGTGCAATAGCCAAAGCCGGCAGGATACTGGCGCAGCTTCTTACGCATGCAGCCGGCCAGCGCGCGTCCGTCCCGACCGAAGCAGCCGAGGAACGTGATCAGGTTCTCGTCCGTGCCCGGCACGATTTCCTGAACCATGAACTCGCTGTCCAGCGCGATCAGCGTTTCGCACCACTCGATCAGCTGTCCGGCATCAAACGCCTTGAGCGCCTTCACCCGCCCGAAGACGGAGGTGATTGCCGGGCGTTTCCAGTCGGGCGAGTAAACCGGTTTGATGATCGCCGGATAGGAAAGCTGGCGTGCGATGACGTGCAGCCCGGACGCCCTGGTTGGAAAACAGGTTTTCGGAACGGGGACGCCCATCGAGTCCGCAATTTCAATCAGGTGGCGCTTGTGCTGGGTTTTCCCGATGCGGATGCCGTCGGGCGAGGTCAGCGCAAAATGCTTTTTCAGAACCTGCTCGTGGTCGGCGATGAACTGCGCCGCACCGTCGGACGCAGGAAACAGGACGGGCCGCTTCGCAGTCTTTTTTGAGAACGAGACCAGCGAATCCGCCAGCGCAGCGGGCTCATCGTAGAGATTCGGGCAGGTCACCTGGGTGCAGTACCGCGACCTGAGATCGGCCAGTGACGTGTCCGGGTGAAAGCGGAAGACGCGCACGCCGTGCCGGCCGAGGCTGCGGGTCAGCGCGAGCGCCGCCTCGTTGATCGACAGTTTGCCGGACGTGGCACCGAGGTTGCCGCTAAGAACTACTGCCGGCGTATCAGCTCGACTCGTTTGCATTCGCGATGGTCCAATGTTCGATCGATGACAGACCGGTCTACCATCCGCGTTCGAGTTCAACGCTCATCCGTCGGGGACGCAATGTTCTCTTCGAGTTATTATTAAGGAGACTACTCTTCGAACGAATAAAGAAGGGACTTTTAACTACGCGTGCGGTAGCCGGATATTGACACGTCGTTGTCGTGACACCGCGGTCAGCAGCGCCTTGTCTGTTTTTTGTCGACTGCAGGCGCCGAAACGCGATCACCGCGCCAATACATGTCGCCGTTCAGGATTCATTTAGAACGTTTGTGTCCGCTTGTTCGCCTCACGATTGCATGCGCTCAGACCACGCACGAAAGATAGCAGCGGTTCGGAATTAACCCAGATCGGAGAGTTTAATTGTCGCGCTCGCAGCGCACACGATATGGCCTTTGGCACTCACCGGTTTTATGCCCGACGAGTTGGACCGCAGACCCGGCAGATGCGCATGGGACGACGAGCCAGAGGCTGTCAGGAATGAAACCTGATACCGAAACAACAACCGCCCGAACCGCCGGCCAGCGGAGCGTTGGATTTTTCGACAGGCTCGTCGGATTCCGCTCCGGGCGCCACATGACGACAAACACAGGCTCCTCGACAGGAATCACAGCCGGATGGGCCCGCATGAGCGCCGCTCTGGGCGCCTTTCTGGGAAGCAGCCGGTTCATCGAGCACACGGTCGCAATCGGATTACGGGGAACCAGCGCGGCAGGCAAATTTGCCCTGTCGCTATACATGCTGGCCTTTCTCGGACTCGCCGAACTGGGTGTCTTCGGTCTCCTTGTCGCCGTCGCGACGGCCGCGCCCGCGGTGCTGGGATTCGGAGTCAGCGACTGGACGGCGCGCCACGTGATCGGATTGCCGACATCGCGGGCGATGCCGCTGGTGGCGACTCGGATGGCATTCACGGTCGCCGTGCACGGCGTGGTGCAGCCGGTCTTCTGGGTCGCCATCGCGCTGATCGGCCAGCCCATACCCTCGCAGTACGCGGTGCTGGTCGCCCTGATCCTGCTGCTCGAGCACCTCGCCAGCGACTCACACGGCCCGCTGATTGCGCGTGGTCGTGTTCTGCTGGTCAGCTTCAATCTGTTTATCCGGACCGGATTGTGGCCGATCGCCATCATTGCCATCGGACTGGTGTACCCGCCCGCCCGCTCGCTGATGTGGATCCTTGCCGCGTGGGTCGCGGGACTGGCGATCATGATGCTCGTGCTCGCCGTCACCACGCTGCGAGACGGACGCTGGCGCTGGCTGCGCCTGCAATGGAACTGGCTGCGCGACGCATTGCGACAGAGCTGGCCGCTCTACCTGTCGAGGCTCGGGACGGTCGGCTCGCTCTACGCGGACCGCTTTGTCATCTCTTATTTCCTCGGGCTGGAGCTGACCGGCGTCTACGTGTTCTTCTGGTCGGCCGCCAATGTGGTGCATTCGATCACCGTCTACGGCACCATGCAGCCGCGCGTACCGGCCCTGATGATCGCTGCGGAAAGCGATGACCCGCGGGGCTTCCGCAAACGTCTGACGCAGTACCAGATCGAAACCCTGGGCTGGGCGCTCTTGCTCTTCGCGATGCTCTGGATCGCGATCGGCCTGTTCGTGCAGATCGCCCACAAGCCGCAGCTGGATGCGCATTCAGCGATCTTCCTGTGGATCATTCTGGCAATGCTTCTGCGCATTCTTGCGGACAGTTATCATTTCGCCCTCTTCGCCCTGCGCCGGGACATGAGTACCGTGACCGTCAACCTGGGTGGCGCGGCGGGATCGGCGCTGCTGAATGCTCTGTTCGTGCCAATCCTGGGACTGGCAGGTGCGGTGATCGCCTCGCTTGTCACGTCGGCTGGACTCCTGTTCTCGCGTCTCCTGCTCTCGCGCCCGACCGAGCGGGACAATAGATCGCCCCGGTCCGGAAACGCGCCGGCCCACGCCCCCCTGCCGCGGGTCAAGCCCCTCACGACCAGCGTCGGCTGACGCGGGCCGCTGCGCCGTCATCACGTTCTTCGCCATTGCGAATCGCCGTTCCCGGCTCACGCTGCCGAGGACTGCGGCACTGCGATATCCATTTCGCCTTCTGTATCGGGCCGCTCCGCCCGCGTCCTGGCATCCTATGGCGCAGCGCGTCGCGATGAAAAAGGTGCGCAACCCGGACACCGGCGTGTGGCGATGTAGCGCGTGAAAGCCCGCTCATAGTAGGGTAGCCTGTCGCCCGCGCGGCCATGAGCCCTGAGCCGTTGCTTCACCCCGAATGGTTGCAACAGTCGTCCGGATGTCCATGCACGCATGAAATCCGTCCCGTCAAACGCCATCGTCGTTCTCGCCCTCGCGGTGCCCGCGGCATTGGCGGCGTGGATCGTCAGTTCGCCCGGGGCGGACGACCGCGGTGCCGTGGAGGCTGGCAGCGGCTCCAGTCCCGCCATCCTCGGCGCGCGGCCGTTCGAGCCGGCCTGGCCGGTATCCGTTGTCCGCCATCGCTGGCAGGTCAAGATTGCGCGCAGCAATCACGTCGCCATCCGGCCCGGCTCCGTCTACGACATCGTCACCTATTTCGAGCTGAACCTTGGAATGCCGCGCCCGCTGTTCAATTATCTGATGGTCGACACCGGGCTGGGCACCGCGGACCCGATCTATCCCCTCTTCCAGCATGGGCAGCAGGGGAGCTGGGCGCAGCTTCTGCCGGCGATGTGGTCGGATCGCAACCGGCACATCGATCACGAGTCGATGCTGGACTCGCCGGAAGGTTGCCGGATCTACGCTACCTACGGGGTGCGCCACATCGACGAGTTTCCTTCGCTGTACGCGCGCGAGCGGACCGACGGCTACTCGCTCGTGGACATCAGCTTCAACTACTACGAAAAGCGCCGGCCGGACGCCCAGTGCGGGCGTCATCACGCCAACGACCCGGATCCGGGATTCGACCCGTTGTCGGCGATCCGGCCGTATGCGGAAGGCTTCACCGGGTACGACTCGATCCCGCCGGAGCTGCTTTCACGCTACGAGACGAAGATCGGACTGCTCAAGCTGGTGTCAGAGACTTTTGACAGCGACCGTTGGCCGCGCTTCGCTGACCAGTACCGGTTCAAAAAGAACTCGTTGTGGTACCACCCCGACGGGGCGCGCCCGGTGCACGCGGCGGCGGTGCGCCGCGGCGACGGGCACGCACCTGAAGCGGGCCGGTTTCTGTTCGAGCACACGCCGGCGCTGGCAGCGCGCTTTCCGCTGAATGCCATGCTGCCGGACCGGCTGTTCACCCGCTACCTCGACTTCCTCGACGGGCGGCCCGCACCCGGCTTCGATCCCGCCCGCGAGCCGGGCGGGGATGCAGTCGGGCTCGACGATATCCGGCCGACCAATTATTTCACCTCCGGCCTCGACATCATTCCGATAGGCTCTCCCGATGACGTCCGCAAACTGGTCCGTGATCCGGCAAACTACCGCCTGGTCAGCATCATCGTTCGTCCGTACCAGTCCGAAGCGGATCGGCCTGTCGAGACGGCACGCATCGTCCCGCAGATCCGCTTCGTCTATCAGCTCCATCGTCCCGCGTCGGACGGCGCCGGGGCAGCGCGTCCCCTCGAGCAACTCTTCCTGCACCTGAACTACGACGTCACCGATCCGGATGCACCGCGCCCCCTGCGTGACCTGACACACAGGCAATTGCTCGACGCAGTCGCGCGCATCGCGGCACAACGCGAGCGCGGGGACGCCGGATGGGAAGCGGCGGTCAGCGAGCTCGTGGCTGACCGCGTCGCGCCATCCAGGCTCGCCCGGGTGAGCTTCAGTTCCGCGCTCACCGGCCTGTGGGTGTTCGGGAGTCTCAGCCGGGCGCAGGGCGGCGACGACGGCGCTCTTGAACCGGAGCGTGTGGTGCGGGAAGGCATCGACGTCGGCTACTACTCGAGCACATATGATACGGTGCTGTTCAGGGAAGCACTCGCCCGTGCGAGCGGCCCCCGCCGCACGGCGCTCGCCGCGCATCTTGCCGCGCTGACACCGGAGTACTATCGCGATCCGCGCCGCAGCGACCCCGGCGCCCTGCGCTTTGCACGCATGACCTGCGCCCAGTGTCACCACATGGCGGGGCGCGACGCCGTCCACGTCGCTCTCAACGACGGGCTGGACCGCCGTTTCACCGCACAGGTGCGCTACAGCGATTTCACCCTGCACGAGATCGCCCGGCAGCTCGCGGAGGGTGTGGCGTACTGGAGCGAACTTGATCAGACTGCCGCAATCGGCGACGGACGTGCAAACCGGACCATTCCTGAGCCGAAAGCTTTGCCGGCGGACTGAAACCGGGATGCATGACAGGGTCGACAACGTATTGAGGGCTGTCGCGGGCAGATGAGACCACAGGTTCACGTAGTTGGTGCCGGCGGTATCGGCGTGGTCCTGGCCTGGTCGCTGGCCCGTGCCGGGTGGGACGTGACGCTGGTCGAATGTCGGCCGGACAAGATCGCCGCCGGCAAGGCCGACGGGATCGTCGTGGCCGGCCAGGCGCCGGTCAGGCTGCCGTTCGTCGATTTTGCCGACTGGGAGCCGCCGGCCGATGCCGTCATCCTCCTGTGCACCAAGACCTATGACAATCCCGAAGTCCTCGCGCGCCTGCAGACCACCCGCCGCCTGGTGCCCGTGCAGAACGGCTACGACACCGTGCTCGACAGCCACGATTTCGCCGGCGAAGGCATCGCCTCCTTCGTTTCCGAATGCGCGCGCGAGCGGCCGGTCGCGCGCATCACGCGCCCGGGCAGCCTGCACATCGGCGCCCGGCGGCCGGCCACGACTGAAGAGCGCGACGAACTGGCACGGCTGGCGGAGGCGTTCAGGCAGGCCGGCCTGTTCCGGGTCGAGCTGGTCGAGGACGTACTGCCGTTCAAGGCCGCGAAGCTGATGTACAACGCCGCCATCTCGCCGCTGGCGGCGGCGGCGGGGATCGACAACGGCGAACTGCTGTCCGACGCGCTGGCCAAGCGGCTGTTCTTCGGCCTGCTGCGCGAGAACCACGCCGTGCTGCGTCACGCCGGTACGGCGCTGGCGAAGATCGGACCGTTCCATCCGGACACCGTCGCAAGGATCCTGCGCACGCCGGGACTGCCCGAGGTGATGGCGATCTTCTTCCGCCCGACGCTGCGCGGCACCTATTGTTCGATGGCGCCGGACATCGGTCACGGCGAAACGGAAATCGAGGCCTACAACGGCCATCTGGTACAGATCGCCGGCAATTTCCCATGTCCGCTCAACCGGGCGGCAGTCAGGCTGATCAAGCGGATCACGCGCGAAGGCACGGCGCCCCGGCGCAGCAATCTGGAGGACATGGCCACCGATTTTGCCAGTCAGGGAAGCCCGGCGTGAATCTGGCGCAGGTTACATCGGTTCCCAGCTCGTTGCGGCGCTCCTCGCCGAGGGCGAGGAGGTGTGCGTGCTCGATCGTCCCGGCGCCGACGTCAGTCACCTGCCGCTGGACCGCATCAGGGTGGTCCACGCCGATATCCGCGACAGGGCAGCCGTGACCAGGGCAACGCGCGGTTACCGTCATGTCTATCATCTGGCGGCCGATCCGAACCTCTGGCGGCGCGACGTCGGCGAGTTCGACGCGATCAACCACCAGGGCGCGCTCAACGTCATCCATGCCGCGCTCGACGGCGGCGCCGAGCGGGTGCTGCACACCAGCACCGAGAGCATCCTCACGTCGCCGAACTTCAACGGCGGCTCGGTCGAGCAGGTCGACCTGAAAGAGAGCGACATGCTCGGCCCCTATTGCCTGAGCAAGTTCCGCGCCGACAAGGCAGTCCGCGAACTGGCGGCGACGGGCGGTCCGGTGATCCTCGTCTGCCCGACCCTGCCGGTTGGCCCGGGCGACTGGTCGATGACGCCGCCGACGCGCATGTCGCTCGCGTTCTGTCGCGGCGAGATGCCGGCCTATCTCAATTGCCGGCTCAACCTCATCGACGTCCGCGACGTGGCGGCCGGCATCGTCGCGGCCATGCGGAAAGGCCGGCCGGGCCTGCGGTACCTGCTCGGCGGCCGCAATTGCGAGTTGACGGACTGGCTGACGGTTCTCGGCGCCGAGGTCGGCCGCGCTCCCCCGCGCTGGAGCATCCCCTATCCGGCCGCGCTGGCCTTCGCCTGGTGGAGCGAGCAGTGGGCCACGCGGGTCAGCGGCAAGATGCCCCTGGCGACGCTCACCGGCGTGCGCCTGACCCAACGGAGCATGTATTTCGATGCCTCGCCGAGCCTGAACGAACTGGGCCTCGTCCCGCGCCCGGTCGAGGAATCGGCGCGCGACGCGGTCGGCTGGTACCGGTCGGTCGGCTGGCTCTGCTGACGGAGAACGGATCAGCCCCGGGCGTCAGCGGTCTTCTGGCCGATGCGGAAGATGACGAACTCGGCAGGTCGCGACAACGCGACACCGATCTCGCAGATCAGGCGGCCACCGTCGATGTCGTCTTGTGTCATCGTCGTGCGATCGCACCGCACGAAAAAGGCATCCTCCGGCTTTTGCCCTTGCAGCGCGCCGGTTCGGAATTCGGCGAGCAAAAAGGTCCCGATCGCCTGCCGGATCCTGTTCCAGAGGGGCTCGCCGTTGGGCTCAAACACCGCCCACTGCGTGCCCTTCTCGATCGATCGCTCGAGATAGAGGAAGTAGCGCCGGACATTCACATATCGCCATTCGGCGTCCGAACTGATCGTCCGCGCGCCCGAGACCACGCACCTGCGCCACCACAACCGTCGCAGGCAGTTGATGCCTTCGGAATTGAGGATGTCCTGTTGTCGCGCGGTGATGCGCGCGTCCAGCCCGCGCGCCGACCGGACGGATACACCCGCTGGCGCCTTCCAGACGCCGCGCGTCGCATCGACCCGGGCATAGATGCCGCAGACGAATCCCGACGGCGGCAAGGCCAGCCGGCGACGCCGCCAGCGTCCGGCCAGCGGATCGTCGGCCAGCACCCAGGGGTAGTAAAGCGCCGCCCGCGATGAATCGACGTCACGGCGCAACCGGCGCACCGCGTCGATCGACTGGCCCCGGACAGAATCCAGCACGGCGAAGCGGTGGCGGTGCTGCTCGACATGGCGGACCAGCGCGTTGCACACGCCGTGCCCGAGCGCTTCGTCCGCGCTCGCGCCCGGCGCCGCGACGAGCGATACATCGTCGCACAGGTCCAGCGCGGCAAGGCCGGTCCTGGTGGGCCTGTCCCTCCCGACATAGTCCTCGACGGTCAGGGGCTGGCCGTCATCGGGCGGCGCGATCCGGGCGACGTAAAGCCGCCGGCCGCCTTCGGCGAAAAAGGCGCGCGCGGCGTGGGCTACATAGTTCGGCGTTTCGACGCCCGCGATGCGCAGGGTCTCCGGACCGCCATAGACCCGCGCGAACTCGGCAAAGCTGGTCAACGGCCCGGGCGGACCCTCCGTCGGCCCCTTTGCAGCAGGTCCAACAAAGGCCGTGACCGAAGTGGTCGCCCCCTCGATCGTCCCTGGCCGGAAGCCGGTTTCCTCGAGATAGACACCGGGCGTTACATGTTCGGGCATGCCATAGCCTCGGAGGTGCTCGGCAGTGATCAGCTTGTTCGCGACACCGCGCGCGGAGCGATCAGGCTCCAATTCGAGGACAGCGGTCCGAACGCCCGGGCATCGGCCGACGAAAGGCCGGGAGAGTTTAATGCACTCTCACCGTCATCCCGTAATCCTACCAAATTCAGCACAAAGCAAAAAAGGATGATTTAGCGCGGTCACGCGTATCATGTGACTTGTGAAAAGAGAGAGATTGCTTCCGGTAGCCGAACACCGTGACAGATCATCGATCCGGTGACGCGCAACAACGTCCAGTGAAATCGAATTGCGCGCCCGCCCCGCCTCACGCCGCCGAGGGCCGCGCCTCCTGCGCTTGCTCGCCGCCGCTTTCCGCCTCCCGCGCCAGCGCCGCGTCGATCATCCGGCGGCATTCGCGCAGCTCGTGCAGCGCGGCGTGCAGGTGACTCCTGTGCTCGCGCGCCAGCCCGGCAGGCTCGGCCGGCTCGGCCGTTGCGGCAGGCGGCGGCGCCGCCGCGGGCGCCTCCCCGGCGCGATCGGCGGGCTCGACCCGCGGTACCGGCGCGCTGTCCCGCGGCGGCTCCTCGCGCCGCGGCGCGGCGGCGTGGCGGTCGGCGAGATCGCGGCCGACCAGCGAGGCCAGCCGGCCGCGCAGGCCGCCGCCCTCGTCCACGATAACTTCCTCGTACTCCTCGACCTCGACCTCCACCTCGTCTGTCACGTCCTCCTCGGCCACACCGTGCGGCGGCTGCGGCGCGCCCTGCTGCCAGACCTCCTGCACAAAGCGCACGCCCTGCTCGCGGATGATCCTCTGCGCGCCGCGGATGGTGTAG
>CAZUDR010000008.1:0-14473 GCA_964618715.1 uncultured Undibacter sp.
GCCGGTATAGATGCCCTCGTGGGCGAGTATGCCGACAGCGTAGCCGCCGACGCCGATATAGGCGGCATGGCCGAAACTGACCATGCCGCCATAGCCCATGATGAGGTTGAGCGTGGTCGCCGCCATCGCCAGGATCACCACGCGCGTGAACAGCGACAGCAGGAAATAGTTGCCGGTGCCGGTCGTATAGACCGGCAGCAGCAGCAGGAACATGACGACCGCGGCCACGACCACGTTGCGCGGCGTGATCCACGCGCCTGACGATGCGGTGCCCGCGCTCATCGGGCCCCCGCCGGAAACAGCCCTTCCGGCCGCACGATCAGGACCACCGCCATGACCAGATAGATCAGCATCGATGACAGCGCCGGTCCGGCGGTTGAGGCCGCCGGCTGGCTCAGGAAGAGCTTGAGGATGTCCGGCAGGTAGGAGCGACCGACGGTATCGATCAGGCCGACCATGATGGAGGCGACGAAAGCGCCGCGGATCGAGCCGATGCCGCCGATGATGATGACGACGAAGGCGAGAATCAGGATGTTCTCGCCCATGCCGATCTGCGCCGACTGGATCGCGCCCTGCATCATGCCGGCAAGGCCCGCGAGCGCGGCACCGAGTCCGAACACCAGCGTGTAAAGCAGCTTGATGTTGATGCCGAGCGCGGAAACCATCTCACGGTTGGACGCGCCGGCGCGGATCAGCATGCCGATGCGCGTGCGCATCACGAGAAGGTAGAGAAACAGCGCCACCGCCAGCGCCACCAGGATGATCGAGAAGCGGTAGCTGGAATAGGGTACGCCCGGCAGGATTTCGACCGCGGTGTTGAGCCACGACGGCAACGGCAGATTCATGCCGGCCGGCCCCCAGACCAGCCGCACCGCCTCGTTGAAGAACAGGATGAGCCCGAAGGTGCCGAGCACGTGGTCGAGATGATCCCGGCCGTAGAGCCGGCGCAGGGCGATGACCTCCACCGCCATGCCGACGACCCAGGTGGCGGCGATTCCGAGCAGCAGGCCGACGACAAAGCTTCCGGTCAGCGCGATGAACGTCGCACCCAGAAAAGCTCCGACCATGTAGAGCGAGCCATGCGCGAGGTTGACCAGATCCATGATGCCGAACACGAGCGTCAGTCCGGCCGCCAGCAGAAACAGGAGCAGGCCGAATTGCAGGCCGTTCAGGCACTGTTCGATCAGAAGCAGCACAGCAACATTCGCCCCCCGTCGCAAAAAGAAGGACGGCAGAAGTGAACTTCCGCCGCCCCGCCGATTTCAGAAGCGCCCCTGCGTTACATCGCGGGCATCTTGCACTTGCCGTGATGACGATCCTGGTCGTTCTTGACGATCGTGGCAGCCGTCTTGAGCACGAGCTTGCCCTCGGCATTCTTCACCACGTCCTGCAGATAGAAGCTCTGGATCGGGAAGTGGTTCGGCCCGTACTTGAAGTCGCCGCGCACCGACTTGAAATCGGCCTTCTCGAGTGCCTTGCGCACGGCTTCCTTGTCGTCGAGCTTGCCTTTAACCGCCTCGACCGCGCTGGCAAGCAGCATGGCGGCGTCATAGGACTGTGAGCCGTAGAATGACGGATTCCTGCCGTACTTCTTGTTGTAGTCGGATACGAACTTCTTGTTCGCATCGTTCGGCAGGTCGTTGACCCACTGCTGCACGCCCGGGACGCCCAGCGCCAGATCCTTCTGCCGCGGCAACGACAGCGCGTCGATGGTGAACACCGTGTAGAGCGGGATCGTGCCCTTGAGACCGGCCTGAGCATACTGGTTCAGGAACTGCACGCCGGGACCGCCCGGATAGAACGCGAAGATGGCTTCGGCGCCGGACGCCTTCGCCTTCGACAGCTCGGCGGAGAAGTCGACCTGCGTCGGCCACTTGGTGAGGTCCTCGCCGGCGATCTTGCCCTTGAACGTGGTCTTGACGCCCTGGAGCATGTCGCGGCCGGCAGCATAGTTCGGCCCGATCAGGTAGACCGACTTCACGCCCTTCTGGTTCATGTAGAGGCCCATGGCCTGCGGCGTCTGGTCGTTCTGCCACGAGGTCGAGAAGAAATAGGGCGAGCACAATTCGCCGGCGATCTGGTGCGGGCCGGCATTGGCGCTGATCAGGAACGTCTTGCTGTCGATGACCGGCTTGTAGGATGCCAGCAGCACGTTCGACCAGATATAGCCGACCACAAAGTCGACCTTGTCTGACTGGACGAGCTTTTCGCTCTTCTGCTTGCCGACTTCCGGCTTGAACCCGTCGTCCTCGTAGATCACCTCGACCGGCAGGCCGCCCATTTTGCGGCCGAGATGGTCGAGTGCGAGCTCAAAGGATTGGCGCATGTCCTCGCCGATGACCGCGACCGGTCCGCTGAACGTGCTGAGGAAACCGATCTTCACCGACTTGTTCTGGGCCGCGGCCGGCCCCGCTGCGAGCATCAACGCGGTGCCCGCAACCAACAAAGCTTTTCGCATGTGTCCTCCCCGGGGCCATTCATTCGGCCCCATTGTCTGCAAATGCCATAATGTACCGGCATGCGCGTGCAAAGGTCCACCCGCCCATAGTCGCAGGGGCTATTGCCGCCGGCTTCCTGTCTCGGATCGCCCGGCGCATTCAAAAACAATGTCGGAAACTGCGTCGGTTGACCGGTCCAGAGCCTGTTTGCAAGTGTACACCGGCCTCGACACGGGCCAATTGAAATATAATTCGAGGAAACGTCACTTTGTCCAAGGCACTAGAAAGAAGCTATGACGGCATCATCATCGGTGCCGGTCACCACGGCCTGATCCTCGGCAGCTACCTTGCCCACGCGGGCCTGAAGGTTCTTCTGGTGGAGCGGCGGCTGACCTACGGCGGCGGGCTGTGCACACGCGAAGTGACACTACCGGGCTTCTACCACAACCTGCACTCGATCAATCATTTCCATATTTCCGAAACGCCCTGGTTCAGGGACCTCGGTCTCGACGACCGCGTCACCTACATCACGCCGCGCTACGAATTCGGCCAGGCCCATCGCGACGGTTCGGCGCTGGTGCTCGGCCGCGACCTCCAGGAGTCGGTCGCGAACATCGCCCGCTTCTCGAAGAAGGATGCCGACACTTTTCGTGAATGGAACGCGAAAGCGGAGAAGATCACGCGCGACATCTTCCTGCCCGAGCGCTATGCCCCGCCACTCACCCAGGACGAGCGCGAGAGCCTGCTCGGCCGCCATGCGCTCGGCCGCGAATTCCTCGCCGTGTCCGGCCGCCAGCCGCTCGACGTGGTGCGTGACCTGTTCGAAAACGAGCACGTGCGGCTGCTGTTTCTGTTCAAGGTGTCCCTGTTCGGCACCTGGCTGGTTGACACGATGTCGAAGACATCCCCGATGGGTTCGGTGATCCGCGCCTTCGATCTGGAAAGCGGCTATCAGCTCTGCCAGGGCGGTTCGTACAATCTGGCGCGCGGTCTCATGGAGACGTTCATTGCCGCCGGCGGCACCTATCAGCCGCAAGTCGACATCGCGCGCATCGTCGTCGAGAACGGCAGGGCAACCGGCATCGAACTGGCCGACGGCCGCACGGTGCGCGCCGGTCAATTCGTCGCCTCCACGCTCGACGTGCACCAGACTTTCGAGAGCCTGGTCGGGCGCGAGCAACTTCCGGCGGACTTCCTGCAGAAGCTCGACGGCTTCCAGTACACCGCCTGGAGCCTGTTCGGCCTGCACCTCGCGCTGGAGGAAAGCCCGCGCTTCAAGGCGGACACGTTCGATCCCAACATCAACCGGACGCTGAAATGGTCGATCGGCGCCGAGACAATGGAAGACCTGAACGACGCCCACCAGGACGTGCAGGCCGGCCGCGTGCCAAAAATTGTCCAGTTCGGCTCCGGACCGTTGAGCCTGCTCGATCCGACCCAGGCGCCGCCCGGCAAGCACACGACCTATTGCTGGCATGTGATGCCGCTCAACCCCGATATCGGCAACAGGAACTACGAGGCCTGGAAGGACGAATTCTCCGACAGGATCATCGAGGTGTTCGCCCGCTATTGCCCCAACATGACGCCGAAAAACATCCTCGGACGTTATGCCTACACCGGACGTGAGTATGTGCAGGAGATGATCAACATGCGCGGCGGCGACATCTTCATGGGCGCCTTCAATGCCGAACAGGTGATGTACAACCATTTCGGCTACCGCTCGCCGATTTCCAATCTGTACAACGCCGGTTCCGCCGGTCATCCCGGCGGCGCCATCTCCGGTGGCGCCGGCTACATCAGCGCCGGGCTGATCGCGCAGGATCTCGGGCTGAAGCCGTGGTGGACGCCGCAGGACGCGCGCGTCGCCCTCGAGGCAATTCCGGCGGATTGAAGGTCACCATGAGCACCGACCTCGACAACGTCGTCTTCCCCTCGCTGAAGGGCCGCGTGGTGATAATCACCGGCGCGGGACAGGGCATCGGCCGCGTCTTCGCCAAGTCCTTCGCCAAAGCAGGATGCCGCGTCGTCATCGCCGAGCTGAACGAAAAGCGCGCGGCCTCCGTGTCCGAAGAGATCATGGAAGCGGGTGGCGAATCCCTGGCGGTCACCACCGACGTGGCCGATCCCGGTTCCGTCAACGAGATGGTCGAGGTGGTCACCGACGACTGGGGCCGCATCGACGTGCTGATCAACAATGCCGGCATCTTCTCCACGCTGGAGATGCGGCCGTTCGACCAGATCCCGCTGGAGGAATGGGAGCAGGTTCTGCGCGTCAATCTCACCGGCCCCTTCCTTTGCGCGCGCGCCGTGCTGCCCGCCATGCGCAAGGCGAAGTGGGGACGCATCATCAACATCGCCTCCGGTGCCGTACGCCTTGGCCGGCCCAACTATCTGCACTACATCGCAACCAAGGCGGCGCTCTCCGGCATGAGCCTGTCGATGGCCCGCGAGCTTGGCCCCGACAACATCACCGTCAATGCCATCCTGCCGGGCGCGACCTTCACCGAGATCGAGCGCAAGACGGTGACGCCGGAACAGAAAGAGCGCATCATCGCCATGCAATGCGTGCCGCGGGCCGAGACGCCGCAGGATCTGGTCGGCATCGCCTTGTTCCTGGCTTCCGATGCATCGGCATTTGTCACCGGCCAGAGCATCAATCTCGACGGCGGTGTGACCGGGTGAAGACGGAGGAACGACGGTGACCCCAACCATTTCCATCATCGCACCCGGCAACATGGGCGCCGGCGTCGGCCAGCGCCTTGGCGAGCACAAGGTCACCGTGCTCACCACGCTTGCGGGGCGCAGCCCGAAAAGCGCCGAGCGGGCGCGTGCGGCCGGCATGCAGGAGGTCGATGAGCGCCAAATGATGGAAGCCGATTTTCTGCTTTCGATCGTGCCGCCCGGCGAGGCGCCGGCGCTTGCCGAGCGGCTAGCGCCCCTGCTCGCCGCCGCCAACCGCAAACCGGTCTATGCCGACTGCAACGCCGTCAGTCCGCAGACCATGCAGCGCATCGCCGACACCGTGACGAGGACCGGCGCGCCCTTCGTCGCCGCCGGCATCATCGGTCCCCCGCCCAGACCCGGCTCGAGCAACACCAAGTTCTACGCGTCGGGACCGGCCGCCGGCGAACTGGCCAGGCTCAACGACTACGGCCTCATCGTGCGCGTGCTCGAGGGTCCGCTCACCGCCGCCTCCGCACTGAAGATGTCCTATGCCGGCATCACCAAGGGCTTCACCGCG
Source organism: uncultured Undibacter sp. (assembly GCA_964618715.1). GTDB lineage: Bacteria > Pseudomonadota > Alphaproteobacteria > Rhizobiales > Xanthobacteraceae > Pseudolabrys. The sequence goes on from CAZUDR010000008.1 coordinate 5,680, forward strand.
CTCGGCGCAGCGATGATCCTGGCCGCCACGCGCGGCGGTTCGGCAGACGCGCTGAAAGCCGAACTGGCCGAGAGCCAGCAGGCACTCAACGGCTTTCTCACCCGTCAGATGCCGGGCATGTATGGCAAGGCCTATCGCTGGGTGGCCGAGCTCGAAGAAATTGCCCAATTCGTCGGCAATGATCGTCCGGAGCACGAGATGCTGGAAGCCGCGGCGCGGCTCTACGAGCGAATCGCCGAGGACGCCGCCGGCGACAACGCCGAAATCGCAGCGCTCGACGAGTTCGTCGACCGGTAGCTCTCTCGCGTCGCCCCGCTCCCGAGGATTGTGACGTGCGGGATCGCAGAACTTCCGCGCGCAGCGGGCGCGCGGACGGGGCGTAATGTCGCAGTCTGCAGCACATTTGCCACGAGGCCGCACAATGCCCCCAATTCGACTGAATTAATCATACGGCGATTAAGGATGATCGTTAAGTTTATGACCAATTAACCCGCCGTTACCCTGCATCACAGGGCGACTTCCCTTTCGACATCTGAATGCAGGAAAGCGCATCGGCATGCCTGTCTCGCTGACGCATCTTAATCATCCCGCCGCTGCGTTCCGCCGCGTCGCCATTCACGTCATCCTGGCCGCACTGATTTCGGCGTTCACCTTGATCGCCGCGCAGGCTCAGGGCACCACGCTGTCGGCACGCAAACAGCCGATCACCGTTGCCGTGGTCGGCGATTCCATGGCCAACGATCTCGGTAACGGCATGGAAGACCTGTTCGCCCGCCGCAACAGTGTGCAGGTGGTGAAGAAGACCCGCTTCGCCACCGGTCTGGTGCGTACCGACTACTTCAACTGGAATACGACGATCCGCGATTTTCTCAGCCATCATGATCCCGATGTCATCCTCGTACTGATCGGCGGCAATGATCGCCAGCCGATCCGCACGGATGGCGAACGCCTCGATCCCCTGACCCGGCCGTGGATCACCGAGTATCAGCGGCGGGTCAGTCAATTCATGCGCCATATCAAGCGCGAGCATACGAGGGTGTTCTGGATCGGCCTGCCGGCAGTCCGTTCAGACTCGCTGAGCCGTGCCTATCACGTCATGAACAAGGTGTATCGCTACGAGGCACGCCGCTACGGTTTCAGGTACGTCAGCATCTGGAACGAGTTCCTCTCGCCGTCGGGCGACTACACGTCGTTCGGCGAGAGCCTTGAGGGCGTGAAGCGGCGCCTGCGCAAGAACGACGGTATGCATTTCACCGAAACGGGACGGCTGTCATTGGCCGCCTATGTCGCACAAGCCATCGGCCTGCAGTAATCGATAGGGCGGCCTGCGCCGTCGCGGAAGTTTCATGCTGTTTCCGACGCCAGAGTTCGCCATCTTCTTCTTCGCGATCTTCGTCGCAGCCTGGGCCGTTCGCACCCATGCCGAGCCGCGCAAGCTCCTGCTGCTCGCCGGCAGCTACTTTTTCTACGGTTTCTGGGACTGGCGCTTCCTCGCCTTGCTGGCCGGAAGCTCGGCCCTCAATTACATGGCCGGCCTCGGAATCTCCGGCACGAGAAACGAGAGCCTCCGCCGCCGCATCATGATCGCGGCAGTGGCGCTCAATCTCGGCGTGCTGGGGATTTTCAAATACTACAACTTCTTCATGGACAGCCTGACGGACCTGACGCTGGCGCTCGGGGTCCACCGCGACATGCCGTTCCTCGAGATCATTCTTCCGATCGGCATTTCCTTCTTCACCTTCCAGGGCATCTCCTACGTGGTCGACGTGTACCGCGGTCACATCAAGGCCGTGCGGTCGCCGCTCGATCTGTTTCTCTACATCTCGTTCTTTTCCCAACTTGTGGCCGGGCCGATCGTGCGCGCCTCGCACTTCCTGCCGCAACTCAGCAAGGAGCCGCTGTTGAGCCGAACCGCGGTGGTGTTCGGCTTCCTGCTGATCCTCAACGGCATGTTCAAGAAGGTGGTGCTGGCCCACTATATCGCCACCGGGCTAGTCGATCCGGTATTCGCCGATCCGACGCAGGCGACCAGCGTCGACCTGATCGGTGCGCATTACGCCTATGCGGTGCAGGTCTATTGCGACTTCTCCGCCTACAGCGACATTGCCATCGGCACGGCCGCCCTGCTCGGCTTCCGTTTCCGCAAGAACTTCGACCGCCCGCTCGGCGCCACCTCGCTCGCCCAGCTCTGGCAGCGCTGGCATATTTCGCTCAGCACGTGGCTGCGCGACTATCTTTACCGCACACTGCGCGGTGACAAGCGCGACGCCGGGCCGCGCATGTACCGCAACATCTTCATCACCATGCTGCTCGGCGGCCTGTGGCACGGCGCCAACTGGACCTTCGTGATCTGGGGCGCGATCCACGGCGTCGGCCTCTCCGTCGAACGCCTCATCAAGACAAGCTGGTACACATTCCGGCAGGGCCGCCGGCTGAGCACCGCGGGAGCCGCAGCGATCGGCGACGGCTATCCGGAGCAGCCGGCAGCCAACCGTATTGCCGCGATCGCCGGATGGCTCATCACGTTCCATCTGTTCACGCTGGCGGCGATCTTTTTCCGCAGCCCCGACCTCGACACCGCGCTCGATTACTTCCGCTCCATGTTTGCCTTCCAGGGCGGCGCCGACCTGCTGACGCCATTCCTGCTGGCGCTGACAGCGGGCTCCGTGGCCGTCCAGTTCCTGCCGGGCAACAAGATCGAGCGCTTCGCCGACAAGGCGCGCGACTGGCCGGTAGCGGTCCTCGGGCTGATGCTCGGCGGCGGGCTGCTTCTGATCGAGATGATCGGGCCGGAGGGCGTGGCACCGTTCATCTACTTCCAGTTCTAGGGGTTCCGGAATGGTTGACGACACGCTGGCTTACCGCGAGACGAAGACGCGCTGGTTCTGGAACCGGCCCTCCCGCAGCCTGTTGCCGGTGCGCCGCCGCTTGCCCCATGCGACCGAACGCAAGGGAACACCGCCCGACAGCGCCGGCAACGCGCGCAGGGCCGCGGGCGCCATGCTGATCGCCTTCGCCCTGTTCCTGGTCTTTGAGTCCGAGGGCCTGCGCCGCTTCTCCCGCGACCTGCCGGGCAATGCGTTAACCGACCTGCTGGTATACAACTCGGATCGGTGGCACGGCCTGATGGAGCGGCTTGGTCCGGCGCAGGTGCAGCCAGCCGTGCGCGACGTACTCGAGCGTGTCCGCGCAATCCATTGGTAAGGTTGTCAGGCGGCGGGGCGATGCAGGACCTTGCCCCTGTCCTGCGTCAGGGTAATCTCCCGGCCGGGGCGACATAATCTCCAGTCGGGTCGAATTTCCGGGTTCCGGGAACCCGTGAATCCGCGATCCGGCAGTCTGTTGGTCTGCGATGCACCCGGTACTGAGACGAATCTGGCGGACGAGCATCATCGGCAACCTGGTCGCCGGGTCGCTGGTGATCCTGCCTTTCGTGCTGACCGTCCTGATCATCGGCTGGCTGATCAACTGGATCGTGGCGGCGTTCGGTCCCGGTACCTGGTTCGGTGACCTCCTGACGATCGGCGGGCAAACGCTGATCGGGGGGGAGCACGAATGGCTGGCCTTTCTGATCGGCGCCATCATCGTGCTGATCATTCTCTGGCTGGTGGGCATGGCCGTGCGCACAAAGGCGCAGCGGACGCTGCAGCACGTGCTCGATGATGTCCTGACCAAGGTGCCGCTGTTCCGCGCCGTCTACCGGCCGGTTTCGCAGGTCGTCCGCCTGTTTGCCGGCAGCAATGCCGACCTGACCGGCCTGCCGGTGGTGATGTGCCGGATCGGCGGCGAGAAGGGCGTCGACATTCCCGCCTTCCTCGCGTCAGAAAAGTCTTTCGACGTTGCCGGCGAACAGCGTCGCCTGGTCTACCTGCCGACCTCGCCGCTGCCGGCATGGGGCGGGCTGGTCCTGGTCGCGGAAAATGCCATCATCCCGGTCCCCGAAATGGACGCCGACGCGCTGATCAAGCTCTATTTTTCGTTCGGCGTACTGGCGCCGGAGACCCTGCCGGACATCGCCCGCCGCGCCAAGGACCGCATCAAGGAAATCGAATCGGCCGGTGCCTGAACGATCCGGCGATCTCCGGTCAGCGCAGCCCGATCGCATCCGCGACATCAACGGCCAGCCGCAACTTGCCGGCGTCGGTGAAATGAATGCCGTCTGTCGTGCGCAGGCGCCGGTTGCGCCCGTCGATGCCGCGGCCGTATGCGGTATAACCACCCTTCGAGCTGGAAAACCTGTTCCAGATGCTGACATAGGTGAAGTCGTGCCGTTCCGCCTCGCGGCGGTAGATTTGATTGAGGGCACGGTAGTCGCGGGTCATGCGCCGGGAACTGACCTGGGGCAGACCGACCCAATAGACCTTGGCCCCCGAACGCTTGAGCAGGGTCATGAAACGGGAAACCCGGTTTTCATAGGCGCGCAGCCACGGCTTGGAAAAGCGCTCGAGCCGGCGGCCGTTAACGAACAGGTTTTGCCTGTCGTTGCCGCCGATGTTCACTGCGATGACGTCCGGCCGGTAGCGGCGCAGAAACGACGGCAGCACCGCATACCAGTTGTAGTAGTCGGTACGTACGAGGCCGGTGGAGAATTTCGTCTTCTTGATCACCCGGACGCGCGCGTTGCGGCGGTACAGGGTCCGCATCCCCTGGCCGAGTTCGTTGGCAATCGAATCGCCGACGATGGCAAACGTGATCCGATCGTAGCTGCGGCGAGCAAGGCTCTCGGGTGTCAGCAGCACACAGACGACCGTGCCCATCAGCAGGACGCCGCCCGCCCAAAGGAACAAACGCAACGGGTGGTGCGGGCCTGTCGAGCGGAAAAGCTGCATGCTGGGAACTGCTCCGGATTGTTCGGGCGCGTCGAATGATGCCTTCTGATGCTTGCCCGTGTCCCGAATCGCAATATCGCGGGCGGCGTCAAAATGCTGCAGTGGTTAAGCGGCGGCATGCGGCCGGCAGCAACAGCGGACCGATGCGGCCGCGTTGACTCGGCCAAAGCGAGATCGTTAGCATACAAGCAATCCCGGGGGTACCATGAAACCCGCGCCTTTCGTCCGCCATGTGCCGCGTACGCTCGACGAGGCGGTGAGGATTCTCAGCGAGGTGGCGCCGGACGACGGCCGCGTGCTGGCAGGCGGACAGAGCCTGGTCCCGATCATGGCATTCCGGCTCGCCAAGCCGGCGCATCTGGTCGACATCAACGAGATCGAGGAACTCGGCCGGATCGACAACGACGGCAAGATGCTCGCGATCGGCGCCGGCGTGCGCCACGCCGCGTTCCACAAGCCGGTCGTGGATAATCCGCTCGGCGCCCTGCTCGCGCACGTGGCGCGGCACATCGCGCACTACCCGATCCGCACCCGCGGCACATTCTGCGGAAGCCTCGCCCACGCCGATCCGGCCTCGGAATGGTGCCTTGTGGCGGCAACCCTCGACGCCACCATCGTCGCCCGCAGCGTGCGCGGCGAGCGGCAGATCGCCGCGAAGGATTTCTTCGAGGGCATCATGACGACCGCGCTGGCCGAGGATGAGTTGCTGGCGCAGGTGCGGCTGCCATTGCTGCCGCCCGACGTCAGGTTCGGCTTCAACGAGTTCAACCGTCGCGCCGGCGATTTTGCCATGAGCGCCGCGCTCGTCACCTACCGGCTGCAATCCGGCAAGATCGCCGACGCCCATGTCGGCGTCGGCGGTGCGGAACCTGCGCCGCGCCGCATTGCCGGGGCGGAAGCGGCCGTCGAAGGCCAGGCGCCGGGCGACGCGGTTTTCCGCGCGGCCGCAGAGGCCGCAGCAACGGCCGTCGACGCGATGGAGGACCACCAGACCACCGCCGAATACAGGCGCGATCTGGTGCGCGCAGTTGTGCGCCGCGCGTTCGAACAGGCGGCAACATGAGCGGGCGTGGCACCAGGGGCACCGGGCTGACCTGGGTCGGCCGCTCGATCCGGCGGCTCGAGGATCCTGCGCTGGTCACCGGACGCGGTCGCTTCACCGCCGATCTGCCGGCGGCGCACTGGCTGCGCTTTGTGCGCAGCCCGGTGGCGGCCGGGAGGATCGTGACGATCGAGGCGCCCGAAGGCACGACGGTCATCACCGCCGCCGACCTTGAGAGCGTCAAGCCGATCCGGCCGATGCTGCACAAGTTCAACTACAGACCCGTGAGTCAGCCGGTCCTTGCCGGTGATGTGGTGCGCTTCACCGGCGAACCGGTCGCGGTGGTGGTGGCGGCCAGCGAGGAAGAGGCCGAGGACATCGCCGACGACATCAGGGTCGATATCGAGGAAACGGCGCCGCTGGTCGACGTGCACGACGCGCTCGCACCCGGCGTGGCGCAGATCCATCCGGAAGCACCCGGCAATGTCGTCGTCGAAGGCGTGATCGCCACGCCCGACTTCGACAAGGTCTGGGCGGGGGCAGACAGGACCGTCACCGTCGAAGCGCGGTCGCGCCGGCAGAACGCGACGCCGATGGAGGCACGCGCCGGCCACGCCGCCTATGATCCCTCGACCGGCCGCGTGACGCTGACCTGCACCACGCAGATGCCGCACCTCACCCGCACTGCCATCGCCGACGTGCTGGGAATGCCGGAATCCGATCTGCGCGTCATCGCGCCCGACGTCGGCGGCGGCTTCGGCCAGAAAATGTCGCTCTGCGCCGAATACGTCGTCCTGGTCTGGCTGGCGCGCAGGCTGAAGAGCTCGGTGGCCTGGACCGAGGACCGGCGAGAGAACCTGATTGCCGGTTTTCACTCGCGCGACCAGTACATCACCCTGCAGGCCGCCTTCGACAAGGACGCCAGGCTGGTGGCAATCAAATCGGACGTGACCGCAAATATCGGCGCCTATTCATGCTTCCCCACCACCTGCGGGGTCGAGCCGCTGATGGCAATGGCGGAAATGCCCGGGCCGTACGACTTCCGCGCCTATTCCTGCCGCGCGCGCGGCGTCGTCACCAACACCTGCACCATGGCGCCCTATCGCGGCGTGTCGCGGCCGGTGATCACGTTCGTGCTCGAGCGTGCGATGGACAAGGCCGCGGCCGCCTTTGGCCTCGACCCCGTCGAGATCCGCCGCCGCAACCTGATCGACACGTTCCCCTACACGTCGGCGGCCGGTCTGGTATTCGACGAGGCAAGCTACAAGCAGACGCTGGAAATCGCTGTCGACGCCGTAGACGTACCGGCCTTCCGCAAACGTCAGCAGGACGCGCGCGCCAAAGACCGCTACCTCGGCATCGGCTTTGCCACCTTCTCCGAGCGCACCGGCTACGGCAGTCCCGCCTTCGCTGCGCGCGGCATGGAGATCACGCCGGGCTGGGAGAACGTCGTGCTCACGGTTGATCCGTCCGGTTTCGTGGAAGCGCGTATCGGGTCCTCGCCGCACGGGCAGGGCCTGCGTACCTCGCTGGCGCAGATCATCGCCGACGAGGTCGGCGTCACGCCGCAGCACATTCGCGTCGTGCACGGCGACACCGACCATACGCCATACGGCTGGGGCACCTTCGCCAGCCGATCGCTGGTGATCTCCGGCGGCGCCACGCTGATCGCGGCGCGGAAGGTGCGCGCCAAGCTCGTCAGGATTGCCAGCCACCTGCTTGAGGCCGCGCCGGACGACATCGTGCTGGCGGACGGCGAGGCACGCGTCGCCGGCACCGACCGCGCCGTGGCGGTCGCGGACCTGGCGCGGCAGGCCTATACGCAGACCCACCGCTTCAAGGGCGAGATCGAGCCGGGACTGACCGAGACCGGCTCCTATGATCCCGCCGGCACCTTCTCCAATGCCTGCCATGTCGCCATGGTCGAGGTCGACGTGGAGACCGGCCGGGTTGACGTCGAGAAGTATCTGGTGGCGGAGGACGCCGGACGCATCATCAATCCGATGATTGCCGACGGCCAGGTGCACGGCGGAATCGCGCAGGGGATCGGCAACGCGTTGCTGGAAGAAATCATCTACGACGATTCCGGCAACATTCTCACCTCGACCCTGGCCGACTATCTGCCGCCAACCGCGCACGAGATTCCACCGATCGAACTGCATCATCTGGAGACGCCAAGCACCGGCTCCATCACCAGGGCCAAGGGACTGGGCGAAGGCGGCGGCATCGGCGCGCCGGCGGCGGTGATCAATGCCATCAATGACGCGCTGTCGCCGTTCGATGTCCAGATCGATGAAATGCCGGCGACGCCGCAGCGCATCCGCGCCGTGCTTCGTGCCAGGGACCAGGCCGCATGAGTGCCAAGACCGACATCACCCTCACCATCAACGGCCACGACCACGCCATCAGCGTGGAACCGCGGCGCACGCTGGTCGACGCGATCCGCGAGGACTGCGGCCAGACCGGCACCCATATCGGCTGCGAGCACGGCATCTGTGGCGCCTGCACCGTGCTGGTCGACGGCGAGCCGGTGCGGTCCTGCCTGATGTTCGCCGTGCAGGCGGCCGGCAAACCGATCCGCACCATCGAGGGACTGGCGAACGGAGAGGAACTGCACCCGATGCAGCAGGCGTTCATGGACCACCACGGCCTGCAATGCGGATTCTGCACTCCCGGCTTCCTCATGCTGGCGGTGGGCGTGCTCGAGCGCGAACCCGATATCAGCGACGAGGACCTGCTCGACGTGCTGTCGTCAAACCTGTGCCGCTGCACCGGCTATCAGAACATCATCAAGGCGGTGCGCGCGGGCGCGAAGGAGATGCGCGGCAAATGAGCAGCCCGGCCAAATTCATCGGCCGTTCGGTCCTTCGCATCGAAGACCGCCCGCTGCTGCTTGGCCAGGGCCGGTTCGCCGCCGACATCA
>CAZUDR010000008.1:14573-21971 GCA_964618715.1 uncultured Undibacter sp.
CTCGACATCGAGCCCCTGCCGGTCCTCCTCGACGCGGCCGCGCCGCCGGGGCCGTTCGACAGCGAGCGCAACACCGAGCCGGCCCTCATCGAGAAGGGATCCGGCGACGTCGAGGCGGCATTCCGCGGCGCAGATGACGTCATCGAGCTCGACCTCGCCATCGGCCGGCACAGCGGCGTACCGCTCGAAACGCGCGGCCTGATCGCGCGCTACGACCAGACCGCCGACGTGCTGGAGGTGTACGGGGCCGCCAAGGTGCCGCACTGGAACCGCGACCGGCTGGCGTTGATGCTGGGCCGGGAGACGGACAAGGTCCAGCTCCACGAAGGCCATGTCGGCGGCGGCTTCGGCATTCGCGGCGAAATGTATCCGGAAGACCCGCTGGTGTGCGCCGCTGCGCTGACGTTCAGGACGCCGATCAAGTGGATCGAGGACCGGCGCGAGCACCTGATCGCCGCCAATCACTCACGTCACCAGCGCCACAGGATTCGCGCGGCGATCAAGAAAGACGGTCGTATCCTTGGTATCGACAACGAGTTCTTCCACGACAATGGCGCCTATGCGCGCACGCACGCGGCGACCGTGCCGGACCTCGCCGCCGCCATGCTGCCCGGCCCCTATCGCGTGCCTGCCTATCGCGCGCGCGGCCACATGCGGCTGACCAACAAGACTCCGTGCGGCACCTACCGTTCGCCCGGCCGTTACGAGACCACCTTCGTGCGCGAGCGGCTGATCGACGCCATCGCGGCGAAGACCGGCATCGATGCCATCGAAGTCCGCCGCCGCAACCTGGTTCCCAAGAGTGCGATGCCCTACGACCTCGGCTTTGGCACGCTCGGCACCCATCTGGTCTACGACTCGGGTGACTACGCCACGCTGATGGACAAGCTGCTGGCCGCCGCCGACTGGCCGGCGATGCAGCGCGAGATGGCACGCAGGCGCGCGGCCGGCGAGCTGGCCGGTGCCGGCTTTGCCATGTTCGTCGAAAAGAGCGGCCTCGGACCGTTCGACAAGGTGCGCATCGAGGTCAGCCCGGGCGGTGCAATCGAGGTGGTCACCGGCGTCGCCTCGATCGGCCAGGGCGTGGAAACCGCGATGGCACAGATTGCCGCCGAGACGCTCGGCGTCGACTATGCCGGCATCAAGGTGACCCACGGCCAGACCGACCGCATCGACAAGGGTCTCGGCGCCTTCGCCTCCCGCGTCACGGTGATGTGCGGCGAGGCCACGCGCATGGCCGCGGTCAAACTCCGCGAGGAAGCGCTCGCCGCCGCCGCCGAGCTGATGCAGACCTCGCCCGACGCGCTCGACCTCATCGACGGCGAGATCGTGCGCACCGGCGCGCGCGGTCCGTCCATGTCGCTCACCGCTCTTGCCGCGCAGCACGACGGGCTGAGTGCGGAAGCCGAATTCAAGTCGACCCATATGGTCTATCCCTACGGAGCGCATGTGGTGCAGCTCAGCCTCGACGGTGACACCGGCGGCGTGACCATCGAGCGCTACCTGGTCGCTTTCGACATCGGCAGGGCGGTCAACCCGATGCTGGTAGAAGGGCAGATCACCGGCGGCGTGGCACAAGGCCTGGGCGGCGCGCTCTACGAGGAATTCGTTTACGGCGATACCGGGGAGCCGCTGGCGGTGACGTTCGCCGACTATCTGATGCCGACGGCGCACGAGGTCCCGGAGATCGAGGTAATGATCACCGAGGACGCGCCGAGCCCGCTCAACACGTATGGCTTCAAGGGCGCCGGTGAAGGCGGCATCACGCCGGTGGGCGCCGCCATCGCCTCGGCGATCGACGACGCGCTTCAGCGCCCCGGCGCAGTGACGCAGTTGCCGATCACGCCAATGCGGCTGAGGGCATTGATCGGCGCAGGCTAGGCATCTTTGCCCCAACCGTGGCCGTAATCTTTACCGGTCACTGAAGCCGCCGCTCGCGTCGAAGACCGGCTGCGTCTCCCTCTTCCTGATTGTCGGGAGGTGCTGGAGCCAGGGCTGCGACGAGCGGAACCAGAACTGGTCGCTCGGGATCAGCTGGTCCCGCTGACGAAGCGTACCGACGCGCAGACCAAAAACCTTGGCGCCGCTCCCCACAGTGGCGGAGTAGATCGGCGTGCCACAGTCGGGACAGAATGTCTGCTCTCGTCTGTTCCCGCTTTCTCCGGTTTTGACGTAGATCCTGGGCTTGCCGGAGAGCAGCCTGAAGGTCCCCTCATTGGCCGGCACGACTGTCCGGAAGGCTGAACCAGATAAGGTCTGGCAATCTGTGCAGTGGCAGATCACGACCTTCGCCGGATCGACTTCAGCCTCGTATCGGATGTTCCCGCAATGACAGACGCCATCGACTTTCATGGGCCCTTCCTCTGGATCGACAGCTTGTTACCCCCGCCGGACCCCGACTGATTAATACGAATTCAATGGGGACGCCGCTGGTTTCAAGACGTTCGCAGGCGCGGTCCAAATCAACCCAGCTTCTTCAGCAGCTTCACCACCGCGCGCTGCTCCTCCGCGGTGAGCGGCACCAGCGTCTCGGCGGTGATTTTGGCGGCGACCTTGATCGCCTCTTCGGTGACCTCGCGCCCGCGCGGCGTCAGCGCCACCGCGCGGCGGCGGCGGTCCTTGGGATCGGCCAGCGCGGTGACAAAGCCGCGGGCAGCCAGCCGGTCGACCACGCCCTTGATGGTCGCCGCGTCGAGATAGATCAGCCGGCCGAGGTGGTTCTGCGAGCACGGCCCGACTTCGTAAAGCTTGGCCAGCGCGGCAAACTGGGTCTGGGTCAGCGACTCGATCATGCGCGACATGAAGATGGCGGTGTGGCGCTGCATGGCAACACGCATCAGGAAACCGACCTGATCGTCGAGCACGTAGTCGCCGGAAGCCGCCGGCTTCGCCTCCGCGGCACCCTCGCCCCCCACCACTTTCAGTTTATCACCCCGCATCCCTGCTTCCTGTCTCGCACGCCAAAATCACGGCCGGGGGTCGCCCGACGGCGGAAAACCGACTCCATTGGTCACCGGTCCGCTCATACAGTCAGATAAGCGCGCTGCACGTCAAGATTGCCCATCAGCTCCGACATGGAGCCGTGCCACCGAATCTGGCCCTTTTCCAGCACGTAGACCCTGTCGGCGACCAATTGGGCAAAATGAACGTTCTGCTCGGAGAGCAGAATCGACAATCCTTCTTTTTTCAGTTCGACGATCGTATTGGCCATCTGTTCGACGATCAGGGGCGCCACGCCTTCCGACGGCTCGTCAAGCAGCACCAGAAGCGGATTGCCCATCAGCGTACGGGCGACGGTGAGCATCTGCTGTTCGCCGCCGCTCATGCGTCCGCCCGGGCGATTCGGCATTTCCGCGAGATTGGGAAACAGCGCAAACAGCCTTTCCGGCGTCCAAGCCGGGGCCGGAGTGCCATCGGCAAACACGCGCGGCGCCTGGCGGCCGACGTCGAGGTTTTCCATGACGGTGAGATCGGCAAAAATGCGACGATCTTCCGGCGTGAAGCCGAGCCCGCGGCGGGCAATCTCGTAGGTGCGCAGCCGGGAAATATCCTCGCCGTTGAAACGCACCCTGCCCTCGCGCCGGCCGACCAGCCCCATGACCGACTTGACGGTCGTCGACTTGCCCGCACCGTTGCGGCCCATCAGTGCCACCACCTCGCCGCGGCCGACCTCGAAGGACAGGTTGTAGAGAATGCGCGCGCCGCCGTACCAGGCACTGAGGTTCTCGACCGCGAGCATCGTACCGGTGGCGATGTCGCTCATGACCCGCCTCCCGTCAACGTCGCATGCGGTGCGAAGGTCTTGCCGGTCCCGAAATAGACCTCCTGCACCTGCGCATCGCTCCGAATGGCTTCGGCGTCGCCGTCGGCGATCAGCTGGCCGCGCGCCAGCACCACGATGCGGTCGGCAAACGCGAATACCACGTCCATCGAGTGTTCGGTGAACAGCACGGAGATGTTGCGTTCCACCACCAGATCCTTGACCAGGGCGATCAATTCGTTGCGTTCGCCCGGGCCCATGCCCGCGGTGGGCTCGTCCATCAGCAGCAGACGCGGCTCGTTGGCCAGCGCGATGGCCAGCTCGACGCGCTTGACGTCGCCATAGGCGAGTTCGCGGCTGGGCCGGTCCGCAGCCTCGTGCATGCCGACCTGGGCAAGCAGGTCGAGCGCGCGGTCGCGATGTCGCTCATAGGCCGGCCGCCACAGCCGGTAGGTCTCGCCGAAGTGGGAGATCAGCGCCATCTGCACGTTCTCGACCACGGTCATGGAATTGAACGTGGCAGCGACCTGGAAGGTACGGCCGACACCGAGGCGCCAGACCTCACGCGGCCTCAGCCCGGCGATATCGCGGTCCTCGAAAAGGATGGCTCCGGAATCGGGCGCCAGCTGTCCGTTGATCATGTTGAAGCAGGTCGACTTGCCGGCACCGTTCGGACCGATCATGGCGAGGAACTCGCCCCGCGCGATCTCGAAGCTGACACCGTCGACGGCCCGCACGCCGCCGAAAGACTTGCTCAGGGAACGGACCGTCAGCACGCTCATGACCGCATCCCTGCCCTGGCGAGCAACTGGTTGATGCCGCCGACGATGCCCTGCGGGAAAGCCAGCACCAAGAGCAGGATGATGCCGCCCAGCATGGCGCGCCAGTATTCGGTCTGCCGGATCACGGTGTCCTGCAGCACGGTGAACACCGAGGCGCCGACAATGGGACCCGTCAGTGTCTGGATGCCGCCGAGCAGCACCATGACAAGACCGTCAATGGACCGGCCAACGTGGATGGTTTCCGGCGAGATCGACCCCTTGGCGAAGGCGAACAGGCCGCCGGCCACGCCGCAGACGGCGCCGGCAACGGCGAATGCGAGCCAGTGCACGCGCTTCACGTTGATGCCGATGGATTCGGCGCGCAGCGCGGAGTCGCGCCCCGCACGCATGGCGTAGCCGAAAGGCGAGAACAGCAGGCGCCACAACAGCAGCACCCCCGCCACGGCGAGCAGCGCCGTAAGCAGGAAGTAGACCCAGGCCTTGTCGAAGGGGGGCGGCGGCCACACGCCGATCACGCCATTGGAGCCGCCGGTGAGATCCTCCCACTGGAACACGGCCGCCCACACGATCTGCGCGAAGGCGAGCGTCAGCATGGCCAGATAGACGCCGGACAGCCGCACCGCGAACCAGCCGAACAACAGCGCGCCGGCAAGCGCGGCCACGGGCGCAGCGACCAGGCCGACGCCCATGGGCACGGCGAACCAGTGCACCAGCAGCGCCGCGCCATAGGCGCCGAGACCGAAATAGGCGGCGTGGCCGAAGGAGTGCATGCCGCCGGGGCCGGCGATGAAATGCAGCGAGGCGGCAAAGATCACTGCAATCAGCACGTCGATGCCGAGAATGAGGGTATAGGGATAGGCGTCCGCCAGCAGCGGCATGGCCAGCAAGCCGGCGAGTACGAGAACGCCGAGCGACTTGAGCATGGGCGTGGGCGGCCGGATCGGCGCTTCCGGTTCCGCCACCGAGCGCACGGCGGCCTGCGCGCGGCCGAGCAGGCCGTAGGGCCGCACGATCAGCACGATGGCCATGACGAGGAATTCGGCGACCAGCGTGAACTTGGAGAAATTGACGGTGATGAATCCGAAATCGACGACGCCGATGCCGATGCAGACCGCCTTGACCTCGGCGATGATGACGGCGGCGAGATAGGCGCCGGTCATCGACCCCATGCCGCCGACCACCACCACGACGAAGGCGTCGCCGATGGCGGTCAGGTCCATGTAGAGATTGGCCGGTTCACGCGCCACCTGCAGCGCGCCGCCGAGACCTGCCAGCATGGCGCCGAGCGCGAACACGGATGTGAACAGGATCGCCTGGTTGACGCCGAGCGCGCTGACCATTTCCCGGTCCTGCGTCGCCGCCCGGATCAGCCGGCCGAAGCGGGTGAACTTGATGCCGAAATGCAGCGCGATCAGCACCACCGGGCCGATGACGATGAGAAAGAGATCGTAGGTCGGCAGGCTGCGCCCGAGCACTTCGACGGCGCCGCGCAAGCCCGGCGCGCGCGGACCGAGAAGATCCTCCGGGCCCCAGATGTAAAGGGCGACATCGTTGATCACCAGCAGCAGGGCGAATGTCGCCAGCAGCTGGAAAAGTTCCGGCGCGCGGTAGATCCGCCGCAACAGCACGATCTCGACCACCGCGCCGATCAGGCCGACCACCACGGTGGTGGCGACGATGCCGCCCCAGAAGCCGAGCACACCGCCAATTTGGGTGGCGAATGTATAGGCAATATAGGTCCCCAGCATGTACAGGGACCCGTGCGCGATATTGATGATGCGGGAGACGCCGAAGATCAGCGACAGGCCGACGGCAACAAAGAACAGGCCGGAGGCGGTGGACAGGCCGTTGAGGGCCTGGAAAAGGAACGCGTCGAGGGTCATGGCGTGATCACCTCTCCCCGTCTGCGGGGAGAGGCCGGTTTCCGCGCGTCAGTGCGGAAACCGGGCGAAGGTGTCTGCGGATTGTGCACGATGGCGATGCCCCCCTCACCCGGCTCGCCTGCCTTCTCGCTATTCGCTCCGACGCGCCCGCTGCCCTCTCCCCGCAAGCGGGGAGAGGAAAACAGAGTGCGAGGCCCCGATCAATCCGCCGCCGGCCGCAGCTTTTTGGTCTCCTCGACCGAGGGCAACATGTCGGCACCGTCGACATACTTGAAATCGACCATGGTGCCTTTGCCGTCCTCCAGCGCGATCTTGCCGACATAGGCGCCCATGGTGGACTGGTGATCGACCGGGCGGAATTCAAACGCACCGATCGGACTGTCCACCTTCAGCCCCTTGAACGCCTCGACCAGCTTTTCGGTGTCGGTCGAGCCGGCCTTGGCGATGCCGGCCGCCAGCGCCTTCATGGTCGCGTAGCCGACCACCGAACCGAGACGCGGATAGGTGTCGAACTTTTTCTGGTAGGCGGCCACGAAAGCCTTGTGCTCCGGTGTGTCGATCTTGTCCCAGGGATAGCCGGTGACGATCCATCCGACCGGGGCCTCGTCCTTGAGCGGGTCGAGATATTCCGGCTCGCCGGTCAGCAGGCTGACCACGGTGCGGTCCTTGAAGATGCCGCGGGTATTGCCCTCGCGCACGAACTTGGCAAGGTCGCCGCCGAACAGCACGTTGAAAATGGCATCGGGCTTGGCGTCGTCGATCGCCTGTGCCACCGCGCCGGCGTCGATCTTGCCGAGCGGCGGCGCCTGCTCGGTGACAAATTCGACGTCGGGCTGGGCTTTCTTCATCAGCATCTTGAAGTTCTCGGCCGCCGACTGCCCGTACTCGAAGTTCGGGTAGACCAGCGCCCACTTCTTCTTTTTGACGGCGGTCGCCGCCGGCATCAGCATCGCCACCTGCATGTAGGTCGAGG
>CAZUDR010000009.1:0-20614 GCA_964618715.1 uncultured Undibacter sp.
CCAGATGCAGGCGGTCACGGTCGCGCACGTCGCCGATGAAGTAGCGCAGGCAGGGGTGCGCCTTCACCGGCAGGTCGTACTGCATGTCGAACTGCTTCTGCTCGTCGCGCGAGAACACGATGAGCCGCTCCGGCTCGCTCGACGCCAGGACGCGGCGAATGAAGGCCTGACCGAACGACCCCGTGCCGCCGGTCACGAGCACGTTCTTCCCGGTCAGGTCGGCCGGAGGAAAGGCGGATCTTGATTGTGCCAATGGCCTGGTCAAATCAGCGCGCTTCTTGTCTGAACGGGCCGGCCTTCGGGATCATGCAACCCCGGCGGCCGGATCGAACCGGCATATGCCGTGATGGACTCATTCGCCGGACGCCTTGTCCTGCCCGGCCGGGGCGGCAACCGGGACATCGCGCAAACACGGGTGGTCGCCCATCATCTCCGTCGGGATCACCACATTGGGCAGCGCCGACCGCAGCCGCCCGCCAGTCCCCCGCCGGTTGCCAACGATCAGGTTGCCGTGCTCCTCGCGCTTGTCGAAACAAATCGCGTCGAAACCTTTCTGGTCCATCAACGTCAGAATATCATGGAGCCGAAAGTCATCATCGCTTCGCAGGTATGCGCGCTTCTGGATGTTTACGCGAACGATGATCTGCCTGCGCGTGGCCGCGAGCATCCGGCCAAGCTCCGCCAGCCCGACGCGCTGGTCGCCCGCCCTCTTGCCCATCACGCCGAGAAAGAGCACGACATCGTAGCTCTTCGAGAGGACGTCGGGATCAAGCACCGATCCGACCCTGAAGGAAGCATTCCCGACGTTCTTCTCCGCGGCTGCGGATGCGGCCCGCTCCAGAAGAACGGGATTGAATTCGATACCGTCGACATGACTGACATGCTTTGCAACTTCAAGGCTGATCAGGCCTTCCGCACAGCCCATGTCGAGCACAATATCAGTTGGCCGCAGGTCTGCCACCTGGGCGAGATCAACCCAGCGTTCCGACAGATTCTCCTTGTCACCATAGTACCCGCCCTTGTACTGGCGGCGCGGGTAACCCTCACGCCGACGACGGGGTAAAAGCTTGCGCAAGCGGCGCAGTTTTCCCAAACCCAAACTCATGGTTTTCCGGCGTCCGCTTGCAAAAGAATATGCCTCCTGACCGGATTCCCCCGACAGCATGACATACGCTGCTGCTTTCCGCATTGCGCAGCGGCCCTCAGGGCCACGCTAGTTTCCGACCGCAACATCAACCTCGTCGTAATCGCGTCCCTGATACTGACTGCGATATGCCTTTGCGTACCATCCACCGGCTGCAATTAGATCCTCGTGACTTCCGACCGCTTCAACACAGCCCTTCCTGAGCACGACGATCTGGTCGGCATCGGAAATCGTGGACAGGCGGTGCGCGATCACGATGATGGTGAGGTTGGTCTCGGTCCGGAGCTTCCGCAATGCATCGCGGAACCCGGCTTCGGCTTCGGCGTCGAGAGCGCTGGTCGGCTCGTCGAGAATGAGAATTGCCGCGTGGCGCACGAGCGCGCGGGCAATATCCAGCCGCTGGCGCTGCCCGACCGACAGCCGCAATCCACCCTCGCCGAGCGGGGTATCGAACCCCATCGGCAACGCCTCGATAAACTCCAGCGCTCCGGCCTGGCGCGCAGCCTCGCGCATTTCCTCGTCGCTCGCATCTTCCTTGCTGTAGCGAATATGCTCGGCGACGGTGATATTGAAGATTTGCGGCTGCTGCGGCACGAAAGCGATGCCGCGCCGCAAGGTTTCGGTCGAGAACTCGTCGAGCAGTACGCCATCGAGGCGGATATCGCCCGTCGTCGGTGACTGCAACCGTGGCAACAGGTCAACGAAAGTGGATTTGCCCGCACCGGAGGGGCCGACGAGCGCCGACATGCGATGAGCGGGCAACGTCACCGTCACGTCCAAGAGCGCATGCGTCCGCCTTGTCCCGTACATGAACGAGACATGGTCGTAGACGATGCCGTCGTCGAGGTGTGTGAACTCAGTCGACCCGCCCTTCGGCTCATGCTCGTTGTCGAGCAAGGTAATGATCCGGTCCACCCTTTGCACAGAAGGCCATTTGCCCACGATGTTATTGTGGTCGGCAATCAGTCCGCGCACGACAGGAACAAGGCGAAGAAAGACGACGACGAGGAGCCCGAGCCGGTCGAGACCCAGTCCCAGGACCTGTCCGCCGATGAAGATGGCGAGGTAGCCAAAGGCGAGCGTCAGCGGCTCGGGCATGAGCGCCAATCGCGTGCCGACGATCTGCTGCCGCTCCATCTCGTCCGAATGGCGCCGGCTCAGCTCGCCAAAGGCCGCCGCTTCCGCGTTTTCCATCGCTGATAGCCGGATAAGGCGGGTATGCCGGAGCCGCTCGACAATAAAGGCGGTGATCTGGACATTGACGTCGCTGATCGCATCGCCGGTCCGCTTGACCTCGGCCAAAAATCCGCGAAGCAGATAGCCGATTACCGCAAACAGTCCGATGGAAAACAGCGTCATCGGAACCGACAGCAGGAAAAGACCGCCGATATAGACAAACATCTGCACGAGCCGGCCGAGCGCCTGTACGCCGGAAAAGAGCGGAGCGAGCGCCCGGTTGGTTTCGGTCGTCACATAGTTCGCAATCTCTCCCAGCGGGATTTCCTCCTGCACCGAAGTTTTCGCGTGCAGGAAGCCCTGAAACACCCGCCGCCGCATCCGGTCTGCCGCACGTCGCCGTACCCGGCTTTGCGCCACGACGTTCAGATAGGCGAACACCTGACGGATGAGCATGAACAAGAAGCTCACCGCCAGCAGCAGGCCGAGCGTAAGCGGAATATTGAGGTATGCCGCAGCGTCGCGCAGGATCTCCCAGTGCCAGCCCGTCAGGTTGGCGCTATCCACCGTGCCGCCCGCCCTCAGCAGTTCGAAAATCGGAAGCAGCATGGAAATGCCGAGGCCTTCGAAAACGATGGTCAGAACATTGAATACGAAAAGAAAACCCATCACCCGCAGCGAAAGGGTGAACCGCCGCAGCATCCTGACCAGATCGCGAATCGAATTAGTCATTGCAAGGAATTTCCCGTGCGAGATTTCGGCAGGAGCGGACCATCAGGTACTTTCGGCGGTCGGCTTGAAGACAGTCCGGTCACCGGAATGCAACGGCACATCACGTGTGCGCGACGGCGTAATTGATTCCACGAGCCCGAGAAAGATCAGCTTGGCCAGCGACACCAGCCGCGTGCGCCAGCCCTTGAGCCGCGAGATCGCCTGGACCGCGGCAAAACGGCGTTCCGGAGGCTCGATTTCGTAATCAAGCTTGCGTGCCGTGCGCCAGGTGAAGGCGGTAACGAACTGGATTTCGTCGTCGTCCAGCATCCTGCGCCAACGGTCGAGCGGCCGCTTGTCGATCCCGCGAGTTGCACCCTCATAGGGCTTCTTGCGTCCCAGAGCATCGCGGTCGTGCTTTTGCTTGTGCTCGAACCGGGACAATTCGGACTGGAGTGCTTCGCCGGGCATTTGCTCGCCCGTCGCGAACTCAAGTGCGCGATTGATCGCCTCTTTCGGGTTCTCAACAAAGTCCTCATAGCGGAGAAACATGGTGCGCCCGGGATGGCGACGCGCCAGACGCAGGAAGCTCTGCATCATATTTCGCCAGTACATGCAGGACATCAGAAGAGCCGAAAGATTGGCTTGCCGCGAGCCTTGCACCCCCCGCGACCTCACGGTCTGCGACTTCATCGAGGCAATGGTTGCCCGCGGGTCGCGGATGATGAAAACGAACTTTGACTGTGGCAACGAGCGGGCAATGTCGAACAGGCCATAGACGTCGTTCCCCTTGTCCGCCCAGCAGACTGCATCCTCTACCGGCCTCTTGCAGCCGGGATCGCGCGAATAGATGTAGGGATAAAGCTGGTACATCCGGCCAATGTCATTGCTCTCGAAGGCCTCGCGGATCCGCCGCTCTTCGCGGGACCGTTCTGCATGCTCGAACGTCCTCAGTGCCCTGCGCTCATGGTAGAACTTCGGCATCTTGAAGATTTCGAGCAGCAGCCGCCTGCTCACCTTGTTGCGGTATCGCCAGACGCGACTGGTGAAACGCGTCGGATTCGGGCAGGCAAACACCCGATCGCTCAGGTAGAAGCTTCTGGTGATCACCGTGGTGCCGCTGCGCGGCGTGCCGACGAGATAGACAAACCGTTCGAGCGCATCAGCGCTCAGGCCTTTCCGGGCGCCGGCTGTCGCGGTGGCGTCCTTGGCAGCCTGATGGCGAGGCTTCCTCGACATTAATGCAGCGGTATTACCGTCCAACAATTCACTCATGGCCCGACGCGGTTACCCGAATTTCAGAGATTGACGATCTGGTGCTGCCGCGCCCATCAGGAGCCCGCCGCGGCGGCCAGCGGTGCCCGGGAACCGGATACGTCCGCAATCGTGCGGCCCAGATGCTCGACCGCCTCGTCAGTTCCCTCCGGGGTCATCAGGAAGGTCGTCTCAAACTCCGCGTCGACCATGTAGCCGAGATTGTGCTCGTGGGTGGCAGGATCGGCGACCGCCGGCCGCTCCAGCGCCTGCATGATTTCGACGTCGAGACGATCCGGGTCGGCGACACGGATCGTGAGATCGGCTCCGTCGTAGAGCGTGCGTGCAAGCGTCATCACGCGGCGTCCCAGGATCAGCCCCTCCCAGCCGGATGTGCCGTTCTCGGTCACGATGAGATCTGCATGACGGATGTACTTGAACTGGGAATCGAACGCATCGACGAGCGTAACATTCGGGAGCCGCATGAGCCGGCGATAGTACTCGGTAGGCCGGGTGCCGTAGTTCAGCCGGTGTTCGCGGACGAGAAGCCGGTGGCCGGACGGCACGCAGCTCGCCAGGACCTGAATCGTGTTGCGCTGGTCGTGCCACGCCGTGGCCTGAAAACGGAGAGCCAGTTCCGGCTCCTTGTGCATCGGAAAATAGATGTACTTCATGTTTTCAAGCTGGGCCTCATCGAACGTCTGGAAGAACTTTCGATGGGTGCGCGTACGCAGGAGACGCCGGTTGTAGCCAAGGAGGCGGCTTGAAATAGATGCATGCAAGGCCGGATCGTATTTCGGCTCTGTGCCCTTGATGACCTCGCTTGCGACGTTGCGTGCAAAGCGCGTGTGCCAGCTGAACCAGCCCCGCTTTATTCCCCCCGTCCATTTCGTCTGGATGTATTTCACCATTTTCGGCTTTTCGCGGAACGTGTCGAGATACGCCGTGGCTTCGTCGCTTATGGGCGCTCCGGACTGCTGTTTGGCGCGCGCTCTGTCGCGCGCCGCGGCATTGAGCATCAGCCAGTCGGCCGTCCAGAAACAGTAGTCAGACCGAATCTTGGAGCGACGAATACATACGCAAGGAATGTCCCTGCTGGCGGCGGCGAGCCAGACGGTGGAATGCGCCGGTGTCGCCCATTCGGAGGCCAGCACAATGTCCGGCTTGGACTCCGCAACATAGGCGTCGGCTGCGGCAAACAGGCGGCGAATGACCCGGAACGGCTCCTGGTTGTCCTTCAGGACTCGCACCGCAAGCGGCGACGGCGACAGGATGCGGGCCGAATGCACGAAGCCGCGACCTATCCCGAACTCGCCGCCAAGAACGAGCTGGCCCGCCGACACCCCGGTAGCAAGTTCCGCGGCCTTCAGACTGCGGTCCACGGCTGCAGATCGCGCCGGATCGGTTTCCCAGTCCGCGATCTCCAGCATGCGCGGACGCGTGAAGATCTTTCCTCCGCCCGCCACGAGAGACTCGAATACGTGCGTGTCATTGGGCAGGCAGATGGCATCGACCTGCCAGTTCCAGCGGGCTTTCGCGGTCTCGACGATGCGCACCAATCGCATCGTGTGTTCCTTGGTGCCCGGCGGGAGCATGACAAGGACCTTCAGTCCTCGCAGGACATGATCCTGGGGTTTAGACGTTTTCACAGCCATTGATACAGGTCCTCATTTGCCGTCTGGATACTCAAGATGTCGTTGGTGGCAGATCGCAACGCGGTCGCGCCAGGCCGGCGCGACCGCGACATGACGTCGTTCGTTCGTCCCCTTAGCCGCCGTTCTGGTAGCGGGCACCGGAAAGTACAAGGCGGCGCGCCTCGTCGGCGGGCGGCGGTACAAGGTCGAAGAATGGCGTACGCGGTTCGCGGGCCTTGTGCGGCAGCATGTACTTGACCACCAGCATCCGCCGCTCGCCCGCCTGACAGCGGCTGCCGAAATGGAAGCAATTCGATGTGTCGGCGAAACCACCCGTGCCTGACGGGCCACCGAGCATGATCTGATCCGCGGCGGAGCAGTGCGCAAAAACCGTTTCGTCGGTCAGACGACCGTCCTCGTGGAAATAGACCCGCTCATAGTCGGTCCTCCTTCGAACCTTGTCGGACACGTTTACCGGCAGCAGCGTGAGCGGGCCATTTTCGGCTTCGGTCGAGTCCACATTGATGAACAAGCCCACGATCCGCGCTTCCGGCTTGTCCAGGTGGTACAGCTGGCTGCTGAATTGATGATCGTGCGGCGGTGTGACCCAGATGCTCAGCGATTTCATCTGCGGCACAAGGTCGTAGTAGTCGCTGAGAATTTGCAGGACCGGATCGCTCATGGCGAATTTCATAAGCGCCGGATACTCCACGTAATCCGTCGCGCGTTCGCACTGGTAAAACGGGTTGTGGGGGCGGGCCTTCCATCCGGTCTTGCGCCGGTCTTCAATGATCGCGCGGGCTGCTTCAATCGCTTCGCGCGTGCCGGGCAACGTATCGATTCCGACAACCGCATATCCGCGGTCTTTTGGAATAAAGCCGGCCCAGGGCGAATTGACGAGCATCTCCTGCGCCAGCTTGCGACGCCGACCCAGATCGGAAGAAAAACGCGCCTCATCGAACGCGTTGGCAATCGAATTCAGCGCTGCATAGGGAATTTTGGCGCCGAGCCCGTAGTAGTAAAGCCGCTGCTCCAAGTCCATCGCTACCTCCAGTCCGTCATACCGTTCTGTTCAATCCAAATCCCACGTCGTCCGACCCAACACGTCAGGATACCCGTTCGACCCCGCCTTGCATCGGAGGGCCCTTCGCGTCTCGTGCCGGTTCCGCATCGTCATTTCGTTGATCCCGCGCAACCCGCCATGCATAGACACTGCCGACCCGTTCAGCCGGATCGGGCTCAAGAAATATCTGTTCGACCGCAGGACCTTTGGCACCCAGAGCGCGCAGATAAGCGTCCCAGCGGGCATACATCCCCTCAAGCCAGCCCTTCTGACTGTAGAGGTTGATCTTCCGGCGGCAGCTGAAAAGTCGATTCTGGTCGATCCACGGCTTCCACCTGCGGAGGATGCGGTTGATCGCGCGCGAGCCTTGCGGGAGTCGCCAGGCGGACGCGCTGTCGAGTATTTGTTCCTTTGTGCGGCCGCCTCCCTCCCGCACGACCAGCTGATCGATCATGAGATGCGGCGGTGGCCGCAGATTGACGACCGTGACTACGCTGGCGTTCTCGAGGCCATCAAGCAACGGATCATCAGTGAAGTCGCGGCCTTTCGAGAGACCACGCCCGTTCATGTCATATTGCAGGACGATACCGGGGGCGCCGTGCGGGAAGACGGGTCTCATGGATGATCCCACCACCGGCCAGTCGCCAACACCCGCAGGAAGTCGCCGATAAATCTCGTCCGGCAACCCGTGTCCCTGCAACTGATCAACGAATGTACTTTTGCCCGACCCGGACACGCCTGCCACGATGACAAGATGTGGCAACGTCACTTTCCCTGCTTCCAGAATATAGAGATGATAGTTCTGTCGTCCGTTGCCGGCGACGCCGCCAAGCCTTGCAAGAATCTGCTTGATGGCATTTTGCTTTTGCGACGGCCCGAGCAGAATGCCGCCCTTGGTGTACCGGCCGTTCGCACGCTCCACGCCGATCTTCTCGATGTCACGAGCATTGGCGTCATAGCGAATAGCCCATCCGGCCCGCTCCAGACACTGTCCAAATCGGGCGGGCTTGTGCGCGTGAGGGACATCCCAGCGGGGCTTTGCCTCTTCGAAGGCGATGCCGACGATGGCAAGCCGGCTCTTGCGTCGCATCTCGGTCAGCCACGCCCGGGCATAGTGCTCCCAGCCGTCGCGTCTCACAGTCGCCTGATCGAATTGCATGCCCGCGTGATGCAGCACGTTGGCACAGATCATCATATCGGCTTCAGGTAAGGCACGCAGCGTATCGAGGTCCGGCGCCCGCTCGACAAACTCAATGCGATCGGCGAGGCCCATTTGCCGGGCCATCGTACGAGCAGCCGCAAGTGCCCTGGAATTGACGTCATACACCGAAGCCTTGTCCGCCAGGCCGGCGTCGAGCAGCGACAGGCTGAACCAGCCGCCATGATCACCCAGTTCAACCACTGTTTTGAGCCGGCTTTCGCCCAGCACCGCCGTGATGGCCGTGAGCTGGCTGGCCGCGCCGTATCTGTCCAGCGTCTGCAGGCCGGTGGCCCTGGCGAAGATACGCTCCGGTCGCGGCCCATGCCCCGAAGAGCCGGCGCGTGCGCCGTGAGAATGATCGGAGCGTTCAAGCATTCGTGGCCCCCGCGGCCTGCGGCGCCGAACCGAAGCCGGCAACGCCTCCGCGATCAGGTTTTGTTTCGAGATTGCTCACCGTCCGGACCGACAGGCATTGCTGGTAGAGTTCGCCGCAACGCTCCTCGATCAGCCGGCGCTCCTCGTGCGTGAGTGTACGCTCCCGCGACAGGGGATCATCGATCAGGCCCGCAGTCCCGACTGCAAAGCTGGAATTGGCCCGCATACTTTTACCGTTGAAGGTCGGCTCGCAGAGGACCGGGTCATAGGCAATGCCAAGATCGCCCGCCAGTTTACGCATTGTCCGCTCGGTATCGCCAACGAGGTCCTCAAATCGAAGGACGATCACCTTCTGGCCATGGGCAGCCCTGTTGCGCAGGATGGAATTCGCCGAGGCGCACCACGCGGAAAGGATTTCTTCCGGCGCCTTGTCGGCGAGTCCGGATTTCTTGTTTCTCTTCGCCGACGGATACCAGGTTTTCGGATCGCGGATCACCTGAACGAGCCGACCGTCGGGATAACTGTCGAAAAAACCGGATACGGCTGTCTCGTGATGAGCAAGTCGCGGCCAGAACGCGCTGATCCAGCGCTTCTCCTCAAGGTCGCCCTGATAGTTGAGCCAGGCATTGAAATAGGCGGTGAAAAAATGATCGAGAATTTCGCGCCGGCTGGCTGGCGGGGCAGACTCATACAGGTGTTTGAACAGGCGGTATTGAACGCGGGGCACGAGGAAGAAACGACGCCGGTCCGGGTTGTGGTCGCCCTTGGTGTAGCCGCGCTTCATCAACATGATGTTGTTGATTTCGTACACCATCCGAAAATTTTGCTCCGCGCCGAGCGCCGGATCGACCGCCGGCCAGTCCCGCTCCGTCGGATAACCGATCTTGAGTTCCTGCGGATGGGCGGCAATCGCCGGATGTCCGTCAAGAAGCTGGCTGAGCAGTGTCCCGCCGGACCGCTGGACCTGCGAAATGAGAACAAGCGGAGCGCGCAACCTTGCCGGATGCCCGAGGACGAAAGCCTCGATGTCATCGGCGTTGGCCGTGCGGCCCGCAAACGCGCGCTGCACCATCTGCGCGCGTTGACGCCTGACGACAAAGCGGAAAATGTTGCGGCGTGAATCGCGATCAATCAGCGCACGCGCAGCCGGCCAATCCGCCATTCGCCTCAACGTGTTCATCAGCGTTTGATACATGGTCGTGTGTTGCCGGGCTCGCAATCAGGCGCCGACGCCGGCGCGCAGCGAGACTTCCATCGGCCTCAGAGCAGCAGCGCTTGCCTGGTCGTAGATCGCGCGGCACCGCTGCTCGACAAGAGTCTGTTCCTCGGCGGTCAGCGTCTTCTGGCGCTGCAGCGTTTCATTGAGCACGCCGGATGTCCCGACTGCAAAGCTCGAGTTCGCACGAACCGGCCGACCATTGAATGTGGGCTCAAGCAGAACGGGGTCGAACGAAATATCGAGATTGCGGGCGATCGCACGCATGGTTCGCGCGGTTTCGCCCACCAGGTCTTCGAAACGAACGATAATGACCTTGTCAGGATAGTTCGACTTGTTGCGCAGCATCGCTTCTGTGGACAAGCACCACAAATCGAGGAAGCCATCGACGTTCTTTCGGCTCCATGCAGACTTCCGGTGCTTTTTCGCCGACGGATACCAAGTTGCGGGATCCCGCAAGACCTGGACAATCCGGCCGTCAGGATAGGTGTCAAAAAAGGCCGCGACGTTCGTCTCGTGATTGGCGAGGCACGGCGCAAACGCCGTGATCCACCGCTTTGATTTCAGGTCGCCCTGGTAGTTGAGCCACGCATTGAAATAGGCGGTCAGAAAATGATTGAGGATATCGCGCGGGGTTGCCGGCGGCTCTGACCCGTAGAGATGACGGAAGATGGCGAACTGCAGGCGCGGAACGTAATAAAACGGATGTCGTGTGGGACTATGATCGAGCTTGCCCTTGGCATAGCCGGCTCGCACCATCTCGGTGATCTTGCTGTCAAACAGGATGCCGAAGTTCTTGTCCGCATCAAGAGCCGGGTCGATCAGTGGCCAGTCTTCGTCGGTGGGATGGCCGATCTTGATCTCGTGCGGATGCGCGGCAATATCCGGATGGCCGTCGAAAAGCTGACTCAACAGGGTTCCGCCTGAGCGCTGCACTTCTGATATCAGCACCATGGGCGCTCGAATTTTGGCAGTGTGGCCGACAAGGAAGGCCTCGATCGTGCGCAGGTTCGACTTTTCTCCGGCGAGCGCCTGGCCGACCGAGCGGACGTTTTCCTTATCCCGGATGTAGCGCACAATTCGGCGTGCGAGACCGGAACTCGCCTCGGGCCGCTGCCCTCCCGAGGCCGAGAACCGGTCAACCACGCGGATCATCGAGCGATACATCAGATCGACGATCCCGCGTTTCGTCGCGACACAACGCCGGACAGCTGCATGGCGCTGGCCAAGGCACGCTCATACAGGGCCATGCACTGTTGCTCGATCAGGCGGGTTTCCCCGGCATCGAGCATGTCATGCCGCCGCAGCGGCGCGTCAATAATGCCGGACGTATCAACAGCGAAACTCGAATTGGCGCGCATGGTTTCGCCATTGAAGGTTGGTTCCCTGAGCACTGCCTCATACGCAATGCCCAGTTCCTGCGCGATCGCGCGCATCGTACGCTCGGTCTTCCCCAACAGGTCCTCAAAACGAATCACGATAACCTTGTCGCCGTGTGCTGCCTTGTTGCGGCAAATGGATTCCGCCGACAGGCGCCACGTCGCCAGGATCTCCCCGGGGCTTCTCCCGGCGGGCCCGGATTTCCCATGTTGTTTCGCGGAAGGATACCAGGTCCGCGGATCACGGATGATCTGAACCAGCCGCCCGTCCGGATAACTTTCAAAGAAACCGGCAACACTCTCATCGTGATGTGCAAGCCGGGGCGCAAACCCTGTAATCCAGCGCTTGCCCTCGAGATTGCCCTGGTAGTTCAGCCACGCATTGAAATAGGAAGTAAAAAAGTGGTCCAGTATCTGCCGCCCGCCGGAAGGACGCGCGGTCTCGAACAGGCGCAGGAACACGCGATGCTGGATTCGCGGCACCAAAAAGAAGTGTCGCTGCTCCAGGTTCCGGTCACCCTTGGTGTAGCCGCGACGGATCAGGCCGAGCATGCCGATGTCGAACAGCTTGCGAAAATTCGCTTCGGCCCCGTCGGCGGGATCGAGCGCCGGCCAATGCTCGTCGGTCGGATCACCGATGCCCAATTCGTGCGGATGCGCGGCAATGGCCGAATGGCCGTCGAACAGCTGGCTCAACAACGTTCCGCCGGATCGTTGCGCCTGCGAGATCAGGATGAGAGGCGCATTGAGCCGCGCGGGCTGATCGACGATGAAGGCCTCGACGTCATCGAGATTGTCCGGATCGTCCGATAGCAGATGCGCCAGATCACGCTCTCGCTTCCGATTGAGCAGGTAGTGCGAGACGCGCCGCTGAAGGTTTCCGTCCAGCAGCGCCTGCACCGCGCGACCGGGCCGGCTGTTGCTGAGCAAGGCGTGTTGCACCATGGAACCTGGTCCGGCCCTTGGTTCACGTCGCCAGTGTTTCGCGCTCGCGTGACCGCCCGGCCCCGGCCTTGCGGCCCTCGCGGTCGCGGGTTCCGAGCTTCGGCCCGACGATGCGGCTGAGCATATTGAGCGCCTCCGGCATCGCGTCCTCGCGCGCCGGGAAGGTGTATTCCAGCTCGCCATCGACCATGCAGCCAAGTGACCGATCGTGCTCGTCGGCGTCGACGACGGCCGGCCTGGACATCATTTCCAGCAGCGCCGCGTTGATTTTGCTCGGGTCCCCTATCCTGACACCCAGCCCGGCTCCATCATAGAACGCCTTAGAGAGCAGCAGCGTACGGCGCCCCAGCAAAAGCGATTCCCAACCCGAGGATCCGACCTCGGTCACCACGAGTGCGGCATGGCGCAGGTACTTGAACTGGGAATCGAACGCGTCGATGAGCACGACGTTCGGAATTTCCGCCAGGTCGTGATAGACGCGCGTCGGCCGTTGTCCGTAATTGAAGCGATGCTCGCGGATCAGCAGCTTGTAGCCGGCCGGCAGATGGCTTGCCAGCACGCGGATCGTATGGCGCTGGTCGTAGCACTGGGTCGCCTGGAACGTCAGCGCGAGCTCGGCTTCCTTGTGCATCGGGAAATAGACATATTTCATCTGCTCGAGCGCATCGTCATCCAGGATCTTGAAAAAGTGCTGATGACGAAATGCTAGATAGGTCGCGCGGTAGAAACGGTACAGCCGCCCGATGGCAGGCTCGCGCAGCGAGCGATCCTGGCCTCTCAGCGTGTTGATGAATTCGCGCACCACCGTGCGCGCATAGCCCACGTGCCACCGGAAGAATCGCCGCCCCATCCGGTGCTCCCATTTGGTAGCGATGTACTGGATCACTCTCGGCTTCTCACGGAACTCGCGGATATAGGCCTTGGCGGCATCGCTCGGCGAGGCGCCCGACGTGCGCATTGCGCTGGCGTGCTCGATCGAGCTCTCGTTGAACATCAGGCGGTTGGTTGTCCAGAAGGCGTTGTTGGAGATGATCTTCGAGCTGCGCATCGCGGCGCACGGGATGCCGCGCCGCTGCGCGGCCAGCCATACGATGAAGTGAATCGCCGTAGCCCATTCGAAGGCGACAACCAGATCCGGCCTGGCGTCGTCCAGCAGCTTGTCCGCAAATCGGAACAGGCGACGCACGATCCGGGCGGACTCCATGCTGTCATTGAGCACGCGCCGCACGATGGCGTAGCGCGGCGCGTAGCGCACGCTTGCGTTGAAAGCACGGCCGATGGTGTGCGAACCGGCCAGGATGACACGGCCGGCGGGAAGGCCGGTCACCCGCTCCGCCTCCTGGATCCGGCGCTCGACCTCCGCCACCTCCCCGGGATCGTGCTCCCAGTCGGCCACCTTCAGCTGCGGAGGGCGTGAATGGTAGCGGCCTGTCGGCCCGACCAGCCGGTCGAAGGGCTTGGGGTCGACATCCGCGCACAGGACACTGACGTCCCAGTCCCAGCGGTCCTTCGCGGCTTCCATGAGCTCGAGAAGGAACTTGGACCGGTCCTTCTTCACCGGGGGCAGGATAGCCAGCACGCGAAGCTGCCGCAGCCTGTCGTCGTCACCACTCATCGATGTCTCCAGAGTCAATTCGAGCCGCTAGGTTGCAAGGGCTTGCCGGAAGGCACCGGCCAGGCTCCCGGCGTCGAGCCCGTGCGCACGCAGCACCTCGTCGTTCTGCCCGCAGGCAGGAAAGTCGCTCAAACCGAAGCGCCGCACGGCTGGCGGTACGTCGAGGCCAAGCTCGGCGATCGCCGCGGCGATCATCCGGCCCTGACCGCCGCCGACAAGGTGATTGTCGAGCGTGAACACCGCGCGACGATTGTCGATGGTCTTCCGCAGCCAGTCATGATCGATGCGCGACAGCCAGGGCAGGTTGACGACCGCGACCTCGAGGCCGCTTCGTTCGCCGAGTTCATTCGCAGCCAGCCAGGCCTGCGGCAGGAGAACCGGGCCATATCCGATCACGACCGCATCCGTCCCCGGGCGGAGTTCGACGCCGATCCCGGGCTGGGGCTTGTAGGCCGGCGGAAGACTGTAGGGAACCTCGCAAGGAACCGAGACGAGACGAAGATACCCGCTGCCCCTGGCCTCGCGCAGCAGATACTGCAGCAACGGCCCCACTTCCGCTGCGCAGCACGGCTCGACCAGCTCCAGTCCCGGGATCGCTGACAGGACCGAGATGTCATTGACCGCCTGATGCGAGTGGCCCGGCCCTCCCGGGATCGCGCCGGCAAGCGACCCCACATAGATCACTTTCGTACGCTCCGACGCGTTGTTGTAAATCTGCTCGACGGGGCGGGCGGCAAGGAAACAGGCGAAGGAATGCGCGACGGGGATCAGCCCCTGCAATGCCATCCCGCCTGCCTGCGAGATCATGTCCTGTTCCGCAATCCCGCATTCGAGGAACCGGTCCGGAAATCGCTCGCGAAACGGGATCAGGCCGGTATCGAGCACGAGGTCGCCGTCGAGAGCGACGATCCGGCTGTCACGCCCGGCTTCGGCGATCAACGCATCGGTGTAGGCAGCAACAAGCTTGTCGGGATCCTTCGGCGCTGTGCGTGGCGGACGCTTGTCGCTGTCCAGCCGCAGCGGCTCCGCGCCGGCGAGATCGAGAGCACGATTGGTGCGGGCGATCAATTCATCCGCCGCGCGCGCGTAGTCCTCGGGTGAGGGCGCGCCCGAGTGGTAGCGGTAGAGTTCGTGGGCGGGCCCAAGCGACGCGGATTCCATAAAGGATACGCCCTTGCCCTTGACGGTATCGGCGATGATCACCCTGGGCCGGTCGGAAACGTCGCGGACCTTGTCCAGCGCGGCCGACAGCGAGGCGAAGTCGTGGCCGTCGCAGCGTGCCACGTGCCAGCCGAATGCGGCGAACTTCGCTTCCAGGTCGCCGAGATCACTGGTGTCGCTCACCCGCACATCCGATTGCAGTTTGTTGTGATCGACGATGACGGTGATTTCACCCAGACGGTGATTGGCGGCCGAGACCAGCGACTCCCAGATCTGACCTTCCTGCAATTCGCCGTCGCCCGTCATGACGATAATGCGGCGCCGGCGGCCATGCAGGCGGTCGGCAAACGCCATGCCCTTCGCCTTCGATATCCCCATGCCGAGCGAACCGGTGTTCGTGATCATATGGGGCGTGCCCACATCCGGATGGCCGGGGAGACCGCCGAGGCGGCGAAGTTTCCGCAGGCCCTCGGGCGCAAGCTGCCCGCAGGCGATCATGGCCGCGTAGAGCCCCGGGGCATCGTGCCCCTTTGACGAGAAATAGAGATCGCCGCTTCCATTCGCCTTGCCGGGCTGCGGCTCCAGTTCGTTCAGGAACAGCCAGGCGACGATGTCGAGCGAGCTGAAACTCGAACCGATATGTCCGGAACCGGCGTATGCGATCATCGACAAGGTGTTCAGACGGCACAGGTCGGCGACCAGCGCTGCACGCTCGAACGCACCCGTATTGAGGTTGCGAACGCGGTTGAACTCCGCGACCGGCACAAAGAAAAGGGAGTCACTCATGCGGGCGGCAGACCGGGTGCCGAAGGCGGGGAACTGTCCTTGCCGCTATAGACATCGGCAAGAAGCGCCCGGGTCCTTGCATCATCCGGCGCATCAAGCGGCGCCGTTGTTTCCCATTCCGCATCGAGCAGCCATCCGAGTGCCCGGTCGTACGCCGCCGCATCCCCGCCTGACGGCTGATCGAGCAGTCTCACCACCGCGGTTGCCAACTGCTCCGGATCCGGCACGCGGTGCGCCAGCTCGATACTGTCGTAGAAATTGTCGGCCAATGTGATCACCGGACGGCGCAGCAACAGACCTTCCCAGCCCGTCGAACCGTTGTCGGTCACGACGAGATCGGCGTTGGCGATGTATTTGAACTGGCTATCGAAGCCGTCGATCAACTGGACTCCGGGCAGCGACCGCATGTGCTTGTAGAAGCGCCACGGCCTGCGCCCGAAGTTGTTGCGGTGCTCGCGCACCAGCAGCCTGTAGCCGTAGGGCAAACAACTGCTGAGCAGCCCCACGGTGTAAATCTGATAGCTCCAGTATGGAGCCTGATAGTTGAGCCCCTGCTCCGGGTCCTTGTGCAGGGCAATGAAAAGATAACGCATGTCTCGCAGCGCCGCTTCGTCGAAGCGGCGGAACAGGCGCGCCTGCCCAAGTTTCAGCCAGGCCCGGCGATAGTGATCGAATGCCAGCCGCAAGGCCGGCTTCGGCGGCGGGCCGCTGCGCCCGCCGAGGTAATAGCGAATCTCCACGCCGAGGAGTCGCGCCAGATCAAGGTGGTAGCCAAAGAACCCGCGCCGGTCGCTCGCCTCCCAGTTCTTCTGCACGTATCCGAGCGTCGCCGGCGCCGAGCGAAATTCCGCAATGCGTTCGCGGGCGCGTGCGCTGACGGACGCGTTCTCACTCCGTTTGTGGGTCACGAGGGCGCGGGCGGCATGATTGTACATCATCGGCTCCGCCGACCAATAACCGCGACCGCTCCACACCTTCGACGGCCGATTGACCGCACAGCGGATACCCAATTGGCGCGCCGCCATGTAGAAGGTGAAACAGATCGGGTCCGCCCATTCACCCGCCAGCAACAGATCCGGTTTGTGAGTCAGCAGCGTCGCGCGTGCGAAGGCGAACATCCGCCGCATTATGCGGGCCGGCTCGGTATTGTCTGCCAGAACCATCCGTGCGGTCCTGGTATGAAACCAGTGGAAGACGGAACTGGAGAAGCCGCGGCCGAGTTCGCGTTCGCCGGCAAGCAGGATACGGCCTGCCGATATGCCGGTGGCAAGTTCACACGCCGCGATAAAATCGTCGATGTCGCGCGTGGCGGCGGCGTCCTTTTCCCAGTCGGCCGCGGGATTGAAATCCGGCACGGCGACCGTGCCTCCGCCCTGCCCGATGATCGTCCTCCATCCCACCTCGGCGGCCGGCACGCAGACAACCTGAATTTGCCAGCCATGCACCTGATGCGCAGTGCGCAAGAACGATTGAAAGAAGTCAGGCCGGCTGTTCTTCGGCAGGAACAGAACGCGCAAGCCTGCGAGTGCGTCGGTTCCGGCCGCGCCATCGGTTGCCGCCGTTGGCGCCAGAGATTCGACAAGAGCGCTCAAGACTCCTCCTCTTTCTTTCCGGACACTTGCGCCGTTTGCCGTTTTACGCGGCTGCCTTCACGTGCTGCAGGTAACCGAATTCCTCAAGTGCCGCACGCACCTGAGCCTGCTCATCTTCATTGAGGTCCGTGTAGTAGGACGTGGTGTAAGGCTTGCAGATGCCGCGCAGCGACAGGATGTATTTCTCTTCGGCTGCCGGCAGGAAGTTCCACTGGCTCGCCCGCTTCGGCAAGCGTCCGAGGAAGGCGTTGAGCCGGCGCTGCTCGGCGACCGCCTCTTCGCGCCGGCCGGAGGTGAAAAGCGTGTAGATGTTGATCAGCGGCTCGGGCAATGCGCCGGCGACGCTGGTCGTGCTACCCGCCATGCCGATCGACAGGGCCATGACCAGCTGCTTCGCGACGGCGGTGATTACCTGGAAGTTCTTCTCCGCAAAGCCGGATACCGTAATCAGGTCGGTGGTGCGGCTGTTGGAGAACTTCACGCCGGCGATGTTCGGATGGTCTTTGAGCTTGCCGAAGAACTCCGGCGGAAATGCGCGGCACCAGTTGGCGCTGGTGTACATCCAGAGCGGTTTGGAGGCGCGGTCGGCGCAGTCGCGATAGAACTTCTCCATGCCGTCGAGGCCCATGAGCGGGTGGTAGGGCATGACGTGATAGGCATCGAATTCCAGATCACGCGTTTCGTCCATGAAGTTGAAAATATCTTCCTGACAGAAGAAGCCGGCGCCAAGGATCAACGGCAGACGGCCGTGATTGGCCTTGGTGATCGTGCGCGCAATATCGAGCCGCTTGGCAAATGTGAAGTTCATGTCCTCGCTGTTGGTGCCGAGCGTCCAGAAGCCACCGACGCCGGATTCAACGAGAAAGTCGATCAGTCGCGTGATTCCTCCATGGTCGATCGACCCGTCCTGATTGATCGGGGTCTGAACGACCGGGATGATCCCCTTGAGTTCTCGGCACGCTTTCATGGCTTACCTCATGCGTTCTGCGTTGTCGGGACGCGCCCGCTGGCGTCGGCCTCGTTCGTGTCACCGAACGGCTGGAGTCCGAGGCGCTGTATGTAGAGTTCGGCGGTGACAAGGTCGATCGCCTCGTCGATGTCTGCGGAATGGAAGCGATCCATGACGAGCGGCACCGAGCGCTGCGAGACAAAACGGTTTTCGCGCAGGAAGAAGTCTCGTTTCATCGCATAGATCGCCGCATTGTAGATATAGCATGGCTCCCAGGCGGTTTCGTCCTCGGCCGGGTTGTAGGGCTCGAGAACACCGTTGCGCACCGCCTTGATATATGGATCGCGCTTGTAGATTGGTCCTCTCACGCTCGCCAGCGTGTCAAGCGGGGACGCCCAGAGCAGATCGATCGCCTGATCGATATGCTCGCTCTTGCGGATGGGCGAGGTCGGCTGCAGCAGCATGATGATGTCATAGCGCAGCCCTTTATCTTTCTCCATCCACTCCATCGCGTGCCGCATGACCCCGTTGTTGCGATCCTTGTCGCCGGAGATATCGGCCGGACGCAGGTACGGAACCGGCGCGCCATACCGGCGGGCGACGTCGGCGATCTCCTCGTCGTCGGTAGAAACCAGCCAGTCAGTCAGTCTGGTCGCGCCTTGCGCTGCCTTGATCGTGTAGGCAATCACCGGATGACCGGCCAGCGGCAGGATGTTCTTGCGCGGCAGCCGCTTCGAACCGCCGCGGGCGGGGATCACAGCCAGCACTTTTGGTGTCGTCGCCGTCATCCCGCTCACCACGCCGTCCAGCCGCCGTCGACGACCAGATTGGCGCCCGTCATGTAGGACGATGCATCGGACAGCAGAAATATCACGGCACCATCGAGCTCGTCCTCGCGCGCCATGCGGCCCATCGGGACGCGGCGATTGTAGGCGTCAAGAAACTGGCGCTCCTGATCGGCAAAGACGCCGCCCGGGGTCAGCGTGTTCACGCGGATCCCCTTTCCTGCCCAGTAAGTCGCGAGGTAGCGCGTGAGATTGAGCAGCGCCGATTTCGACGCCGAATACGCGACCGGCTTGTAGAAAGTCTCGCCCCGCGTCCGCCGGTAATCGTAAAGGTTCTGGTCCGGGGAGACGAGACCGTAGGTGGAGGCAATATTGACGATCGCGCCGCGCCCCGCCCTTGCCATCGCGGCACCGACCGCCTGGCAGGTCAGCATGACGCCCTTGACGTTGACCGACATGACCTTGTCCCAGGAGTCGACCGGATATGTCTCGAACGGTCCGTTTTCCTCCGGCGGCGCGTCCGGCGGAGAATCGAGCGCGGCGGCATTGACGAGGCCCGCCGGCGCTCCCCATTGGGCCTCAACCCGGGCGACCGCCTGTTGCAACGAAGCGGGTTGCGTCACGTCGACTTTCTCGAAGTGCAAAACCGAATTTGACCCGATGCCGTTGAAGCGATCGCGCGCCTGATCGGAATCAAGCGCATCGAACACTGCCACCCGTGCGCCACGCGCCACCAGCGCCTTGCAGAACGAGCCACCGAGCCGCCCTGCGCCGCCGGTCACGACAACGACGCGGTCCTGTACCGAGAAGAGCGGATCGCCGCCGTTATTCATGGCGCCCGGTGCCGGCCTGCGGTTGTCGCGGTTCCCTCAGTTCGCCGCCGCCCGCGCCGGTGCGGCCGAAGCGACCTGCTCGAGCATTTCGTGGTTGATCGCATCGTCGCCCTTGACCGGAGCCGTCAGGCGCATGCCCACGACGTTGTCAAATTCATAGGCCGGCAGGCCGGTGCTGGGTGATTTCAGTGCGATATCGTCCGGGCCCAGAACATGGCCGGCCGGCAGATCGTGTGCGGCGACCAGCGTCTTCGCCATCTTGTAGAGCGGCGCCTTCTCGCTCTCGTAACAGCGCTTCACGCCATCACCCACGGCGACGCGGGCGCGGTGCAGATCGCGTACCATCCGGTGCAGACCTTCCGGCGTGAGCGAGAAGGCGTGATCGGTACCCTTCGCCGCGCGGTTGAGCGTAAAATGCTTCTCTACAACACGCGCACCCAGCACATAGCCGACCAGCGCCATGGATATGCCGTTGTCGTGTGCGGAAAGGCCGATAACCGTGTCCGGGAAGCGCTGCCGGAAACTTTCGATGACTTTCAGGTTCAGCTCTTCGGATTCGGCGGGATAGCCGGACGTGCATTGCAGGATGCAGAGCTGCCGGTTGATCGGCATGATCGTGTAGTAGGCACGCACAACATCTTCCATCGTGCCGCCGCCCGTGCTGATGATCATCGGCTTGCCCAGCCTGGCGACGTGGCGCAGCAGCGGGATGTTGGTCAGATCGCCGGAGGCGATCTTGTAGGCCGGCATGTCGAGCTCGGCGAGAAAATCGGCACTCGGAATGTCGAAGGCCGT
>CAZUDR010000010.1:0-20146 GCA_964618715.1 uncultured Undibacter sp.
CAGTAGCGCCCAAATAGCCAAACTCGCCGGACACCTCACCGAAGGACACGCCGCCGGTGACATAGATCAAGACGACGGGCGTCGCGAGCCAGCCGTAGCGTAGCCGAACAGACCCCTCCCATTCCTGGTTCATCGAACCGGCGAAATTGTCCCAGCGGTTGCCGCCGGTTATGCCGACAACCGAATCTTGCCCCACCTGGGACTCCAGCTGTTGCCAGGTCGCATCCCCTTCCACACCGAAGACGGTGCTGCCCAACTGCCAGCGGTAGCCAATGAAGACGCCGCCGACGAAGCTGCCCGGATTTTCGGAGAATTCGAACGGCGTCTCTGGACACCCTGCGACGTAGCAGACAACTGCGCCCGGCTCGACGAAGTTGTTGTTGCCGACGCTGCCGCCGGCGTTGCCGCCGATCTGGCCGCCCGACCAGTCGGCGACCTGAGGTGCCGGCTGCGGCGCGGCCGGTCGCGGTTTGACCGGCAGGTCCGCCGAATAGGCAGGGGTGATAATGCCAATCGTCGCCAGCGCGGCGACCGTGGAAAGCAGAAAACGACGCATGAGCAACCCCCAACGCGAACGGCGTTTTGATCAGTGATCAATGGTAGGAGACGGTTGTGGCCTCGATCAACGGTTGACCCAGAAAGGCCACGTCCGGATTGGGGATTTGGGGCAGATTTCCATGCGGTGTCGCCTGCAAGCCACAGATTGTCCGCACCCGCCAGGTCAGGGACTACAGCGGCCCACCGATCATGGTATTTTGATACTCGGACAGGACGGCGGCCGCGCCCTTCCCGGAGACGGGCCTGCGGGCAGTGCGGCGGTGCAACACGCCCTCGCAGCGCGCATATGCTCGACCGCGCCATTTGATGTGGAGATCGATTCCCAGCCGTCCTGCCGCAAAAAGCCCGGTGTCGCCTCAACTTGGCGCGCTGTCTTGAGCGTCGACATTGGACTGCCTAGCATGCCGCCAGGGCAGCCGAAGTGTACGTTCAAAAAGGGGCGGCGGCCGGTGCAAAGTATTCCCTGTCCGCGACCAGGTGCCCGGATGGCGCGGAACGTGCAAATTGGCGTGGTGGTCATGCGCCTTGCTGTCTTTTTTTTCCTGAGCGTCGTGGTCGCAACGACGACCATTCACGGCGTTCTGGCTCAACAGCAAAACAAGCCGGATGACGCGCGTTTTGCGCTGGTCATTGGCAACGCCGAATATCCCGATAACAGGGCGCCACTCAGGGACGCAGTTAACGACGCACGGCGCCTGGCGGAAGAGTTGCAACGCTACGGCTTTGACGTCGACCTTCGCGAAAATCTTGAAAAGAGTGGAACGCAACGCGCATTGGACCGGCTATATGCAAAAATAGAGCCCGGATCAGTCGCGCTGATTTTCTTCAGCGGTTTCGGCATCCAGTCGGAGCGGAAGAGCTACCTGATCCCGGTTGATGCACAGATCTGGTCCGACGCCGATGTGCAGCGTGACGGCTTCAGCATCGAAAAAATCCTGCATGACCTCAACGCAAAGGGCGCCAAGGTCAAAATTGTCCTTCTCAATGCTTCGCGACGAAATCCTTTCGAGCGACGGTTTCGCTCGGTCCCCAAGGGACTCGCTCCGCCGGTGACCCCGCGCAATACCATGATCGTGTACGCGGCGGCGCCCGGTACGACCTCCGATTTCGCGGCCGACAAGGAAAGCCTGTTTGTCACTGAGCTAACCAGGCACATGCGTGCAAAAGAATTGTCCAGTGAGGATGTTTTTACCCGCACCCGTTTCAGCGTGGCACGCGCATCGCAGGGCCAGCAGACGCCATGGTTTTCGTCGTCACTGACCGAACAATTCTATTTCAGTCCGGACGCGCCATCCGATTCAAAATCGGAGATCGCAACGATTCCGGCCACCAAGCCAAAGTCCGGGACAGACGAGTCCCCGACTCCCCTCCCCGAGACAGAAGTCGCAAACTCCCCGGCTCACGATCCCAAACCGGAGAGCGCATACAAGCTCGCAAGCGATCCCGAAGCCGCAGAGCGCCGCGACTATCTTCACGCTGAAACACTCGGAACGCGAGAGGCCTTGAACGATTTTCTGCAAAAGCACCCGGCCGGGACCTACGCCACGCTGGCGAAAAACAAATTGGCCGTGCTGGACCCGTCGCCTGTCACACCGAAACCGCCCGAAACAATGAATCCGGGGCCGGAGCAAATGGAAGGCGCGCACGACGAGGCGATTCGAGAATTTGACCGGCAGATCGAAAGCAATCCGGACGACTGGGTCGCGCACTACAAGCGCGGTACGCTTTATGCAAAGAACGGGAACTACGAGATGGCGATCAAGGACCTCG
Organism: uncultured Undibacter sp.; assembly: GCA_964618715.1. Classification (GTDB taxonomy): domain Bacteria; phylum Pseudomonadota; class Alphaproteobacteria; order Rhizobiales; family Xanthobacteraceae; genus Pseudolabrys. The sequence goes on from CAZUDR010000010.1 coordinate 2,329, forward strand.
ACGAGGTCATTCGTATCAGGCCCGGAAACGCCGACGCGCTGAACAATCGCTGTTGGGCGCGGGCAATGCTCAACCGTTTTCAACAGGCGTTAAACGATTGCAATGAAGCGATCCGGATCAGACCCCGTTTCGCCAATGCATTCGACAGCCGCGGCCTGGTCAAACTGAAAATCGGCAAGCCCCGGGATGCGGTAGCCGACTACGATGCCTCACTGGGGATCAATGCGAAGCAAGCATCGTCGCTATATGGACGTGGCATTGCGAAGATTCGAAGCGGCAATGCCGCCGGCGGCGCCGATGACATTGCGGCGGCAAAATCCATGGATCCCGGCATAGCCGAGGAGTTCACCGGCTATGGAATACGTTGACAGTTCGGGCGCTCGCGTCCGGTGCTCTTGTCAGGCCTGCAGAGTTTGCGAGCGATCCGGGAAGGTCGGGCTCAGGGAAACAATCCAATGGCAAGCCAACTTGGCAGATCAGGCCGGAAACTGACCTATACCGCGATTGTCGGCAGTCTGGCCCTTGTTTTGACAGCGGGACTGGCCGGCGCCCAGGATCAGCCGTCGGCGTCACAAATCATCAAATCGCTGACTCCTCCGCCCAGAACCGTGACGCGGGGTTTGTCTGCCGAGACTGCGGACACAGCGGCGAAGGCAAAAGAAAAGGCGTTCATTGACAGCATTCGCGCCCGCAAGACCCGTTCGCTTTCGAGCGTGGAACTCGACAGGCTGGCAACGATCACCGAGGAAAAACCGAACATCGATCTGGAAATCCGATTCGAGTTCAATTCCGACCGCATCAGCCAGTCGGCCGTGCCCACGGTCGAAGCTCTGGGCAGGGCCCTGACGGACCCGTCATTGAACGGCAATACTTTCATTCTTGCCGGCCATGCCGATGCGACTGGCGCCACGGATTACAATCAGGACCTGTCCGAACGCCGCGCCGAAGCGGTGAAGCAGTATCTGATCGAGAACTACCGTATCCCGGAGATGAATCTGGTGGCCGTCGGTTACGGCGAGACGCACCTCAAGAATCCGGATGACCCCGTTGCGGCCGAAAATCGTCGTGTCGCAGTCGTCAATATGGATGACAGCCAGACGTCCGGAAACTGAAACGGTTCAACGAAGGTTCTGCGCACCGTCCAAGGCATCGCCCGCTTGAGCGGTGCGGCTGCCCGACTTGTCCCGGCACCTGCAAAGATCGCGCTTTCCGGGCTGCAGCCCTCAGGCCCCGGAAGTCCTCCAGTGTTTGCCAAGGACCGGATCTGAGGCGCGGCACATGCAGATTTTCAGGAAGGGTAGCCGGCCGCCCTTTTCACAAACCGAAATTCACCCGCCACAGGCGAAGTCAGTTTGCGCTGGCCATGCACCGCGCGGCAGGCAACAATTCGCGTCCGCCAAGCCGCCCGACAGAAGCGGCGCCCAGGGAGTCCATATTCCAATGAGCGACAGGTTCGGTCGGCTGGCCCTGCACATGTGGACCATCGACACCACACCGCTGAAAACCGCGCTGGACACGGCAAAGGCGGGCGGATTCGACGCCGTCGAGCTGCGCCGCACCGATTTCAAGCGTTGCTTCGATGCGGGCATGAGCAACGGCGCGGTGCTCGACATGATCCGCGCCGCCGGCATCCCGGTGGGCGTGCTCGGCGTCGAATACGGCTGGCTGTTTGCCACCGGCGAGGAGAGCGAGCGCCTGTTCGGCGTGTTCCGCGAATCCTGCGAAAACGCGGTCGCGCTCAATTGCAAGATGCTGATGAGTGCGCCGGGGCAGATCAACGGCCCGGTCCCGCAGGCCATTGAACATCTCAAGCGGGCCGGCGACATCGCCGGGGAACACGGGCTGAAGCTCGCCATTGAATTCAACTCGCAGCACGACGTGCTCAACAGGCTCGCCGTGCTGGAAGAACTGGTCGAGGGCGCCGGCAAGCCCAACTGCGGCTACCTGATCGACGCCTATCACTTCCATCGCAGCGGCGCGGGCGGGGCAAGCTTCGGTCACCTGCCCGCCGACAAAATCTACTGCTTCCAGTACAGCGACGTGTCGCCCAATCCGGTCACCGGCATCCGCCGTCCCACCGACCGGCTCGCTCCCGGCAAAGGCGTAGTCAAATGGAACGAGGTGCTCGGGCTCCTCGCGCGGAAAAACTACACCGGCTACCTCTCCTACGAGGCCCCCAATCCCGAGCTCTGGGCACGTCCGCCGCATGAAGTCGCACGCGAAGGCGTCGAGCTCACGCGCAAGCTGTTGCGGGACGCCGTCCCGGGTTATGTCAGTTGAGGTCCACCATGGCAGCAGAACAGGAACTTCCGGTCTTTCTCGGTCTGAACGACAAGTCGATCACGGACATTCCCAAGACGGTCGAGAAGCAACGCTACATGACCAGCGTCGCACCCGCCGCCGCCAACCCGGGCAAATGGGTAGAGATGCCGCGCCTGCCAGTGCCGACAGGTGAGCACGCGGTCATCGAATGCAACGGCAGGATTCACGTCATTGCCGGTTACGCCAGGCATCGCGTCGACGGCAACTTCCACCAGGTCTACGATTCCAGAACCAGAACATGGGAGCTCAAGGCACCCTTCCCTCTGCCCTGCAATCACGTTGCCGGCTGTTCGCTCAACGGAAAGGTTTACACCTTCGGCGGCTTCGTCGAGCAGAACCGCTGCCCCCACTCGAAGTGCTTCGTCTACGATCCGGCCAGCGATGAATGGGCACCGATTGCGGGACTGGCCCGTCCGCGCGGTGCCATTTCGGCCATCGTCCTCGACGGAAAGATCCACCTGCTTGGCGGCCGCGACGTGCGCTCGGTCGAGTGGCACGAAATCTACGATCCTACCGCCGACAAATACACGTTCCTTGCCGGAATGCGCGGCTCAACCGGAACGCAGCCGTTCGTCGGCCAGCGCGACCACATGGGCGTTGCCGTCGTCGACGGAAAGATCCACGCCATTGCCGGTCGTATGGACTCCTACGATTTCAATACCGGGCTCAACGCCGTCTACGATCCCAAGACAGACGCATGGAGTTTCCGTGCACCACTGCCGACGCCGCGCAGCGGACCTTCGTGCGTCCATATCAACGGCAAGATCGTCGTGTTTGGCGGTGAAGCCACCGGCAAGGTGTTCGGGACCAATGAAGCCTATGACCCCAAGACCGACAGCTGGGAAGCGCTGGCACCCATGGCGATCCCGCGCCACGGATTGCACGGCGCGACCTGTGCGGTGATTGGCAACATGGTGCACGTCCCGGGCGGCGGGCCCGTACCCGGCGGCAGCGTGCAGGGCGCCTATCACGACGCCTTCACCTTCGGCTGACGGTTTCCCCGCACCATGCCATGTGCGAACGGCCGCCCTCTCGGGCGGCCGTTGCGTTTCGACCAATGTCGTCGTCTGTTTGTTGCCTCAGCGCGCGGGACGCAGTTGAATTTCGGAGACGCCCGCCGCGACATTCAGGCCGGTCTGCCCCTGCACCGAAACCGGCTGCAGCGAAACGGTCCGGTTCGATCCGCCAACGAGCACATTGGCACCCAGGCCGGCGCCGACGGTCGCTTCAGCGCTCGCGCCGGTATAGGTGCCCGACAGCGCGCCGAACTTGGCGTTGGACGGCGCAAACACCGCCCAGATCATCCGGCCGCCTGCCGTGGCACCGATATCGAGACCGAACTTGGTGATCGTGCCGGTGTAGACCTCCTTCGCGTCGCCGGCCTGCGAGGGCGTGAACAGACAGGTCAGGCTTTTCTTCGAGGCGATGATGACACCCATACCGGCGGAAATGTCGCAGGTCAGCGTGCCAACCTTGGTGCGATCGGCCCCCTGGGCGAGAACTGGTGCCGGCGCAACGATCGCTGCAGCAAGCGCCAGGGCGGCGAGAACGCTCAGAGGTTTATGCATATCTGGCTCCTTTTTTTCGTAGGGTCTCCCCGACCAACGCGAAGCCGCGCGGCGGGTTCCGCCCGCTTTGGCCCCCGGGCAGCTTTGGCCCCCGGGCAACTGGGCCCATTACACGCGCGGGTCGATCGAGTTATGAAACACAGCGGCGCGGAAAATTGCCAGCGCGCGCAGAGACGGACAAGGGGCTGATCGCCGGCTCGCAGCCAGCCAAAATCTGCTCCGGTGTCCGCGCAGACGGCCGGTCTCGCCGGACGCGATTTGTTGCATCGAGTCGATCGCTCTTGTGAGTCCGATCAACCCACTGCACCGCGGCGCTCCGAACGCTTGTCTGCTGCGCACCCGCGCCAAATCCGAAAACCGCCGGTGACGCGATCAGTGTCGTCGCCGCCATCATCACGACACCCGCTGCCAAACCTGCAACAAAACCCTGCATTGTGCTCTCCGCCGTCCTTTGCCCTTGCGACGCAAAATGCGGAAGGAAAACGAAGGACGCGGAGAAATGTTCCGGCCGCTTTCAGGGGGCGGCCAGCAACTGGCTTGGCGGAATGACAATGCGACACCACAAGCCATCGGGATCGAAACGCAAATCGACCTCGGCATCGAGAGCGCGTGCCAGATTGCGCTCAATAACGATGCTGCCGAAACCCTGCTTGCGGCGCGGTTTCACCCTCGGTCCGTTGTGCTCGCGCCAATCGATCGCCAGCGCCTGGCCATCGTCCTGTTCCCGGCGGTTCCAGCGGATGGCAATGCGCCCTTCCGGGACCGATAGCGAGCCAAATTTCGCCGCATTGGAGGCGAGTTCGTGCAGCGCCAGGCCAAGATTTTGTGCAGCTTCCGGCCTGAGGGTGACCGCAGGTCCTTCCACCTCGACCTGTGATTCCTGGTTGTCGACATAGGGCGTGAGCTGCGACCGGATCAGCTCACGAACCGATGCGCCGTACCAGCTCTCCCGCACCAGCAGATCGTGTGACGCCGACAGGGCCTGCAGACGCAGGCCGAAAAGGTTGAGAAACGACTCGATCGAACGGGCATGACGCGCTGTTTGCCGCGCCATTGCCTGAATTACGGCAAGCAGGTTCTTCGACCGATGAGTCAGTTCCCGCAGGAGAAGGCGCAGGTGAGCTTCGCTTTCCTTGCGCTCGGTAACGTCAAGTGTCGCGCAAGTAAGCCCGATGATGTCTCCTGCCTCGTTTCGCAACGGCTCGACGTGCAGATTGTGCCAACGCAGCCCGCGCGCGCCCTCGACCGCTACCTCCGTTCCCCGCGGTTGTCCGCTTGCAAGCGCATCACGTTTCAAGGCCATGATCGGCGCGCTAACGTCGCGCGGCAAGATATCCGCATCGGTGCAACCGAGAATCTCGTCGGTCGTACGGCCAAACATGGCGCTGCTGATCGAGGTGTACCGCAAATCGCGATCGTGCGTGTACACAGTGACTTGTGAGCCTCGTAATGCCGTTTCGTAGCGGGCAAAACGTGCCCGCATCAGCAGCAACTCATTTGACTGGGCATCGACCTGCGCCTGCAGACGGCTGCATTCCGATTGCAGCCTGGCCAGTTCCGTACCGTCCGCCTTTGGTAGTTCCCGGGACATTGTACTAGCTCGGGGGCTGACGGACCGGTGCCGACCGTCGCATGACAGTGGACCGTCCGTTGCCCCGCTCCAGGTTCAGGTTTGACATTTGTCGCTCACCGAAGCCGCCATGTTCATTATCCGTCGCCAATTTTTTGCCGCCGCGTACAGCGCAGGAGCGTTCAACGGGAAATCCGGCCATTCGTTTCATGTGCACCTAATGCGGCGGTGAGCGGCGCCGCGTCACGGCACCGCCGGAACTTTCGCCTGTTGCACGCGTTGTTCCAAAACCAGTTCCATCAACAATGGCAACAAAACGAGGACAGTGATGACGACGCGTACCACGAAATCGGCCGCAGCCGACGAGATCGCGGCGATCGAAGACCTGATGAACGATCTGGAAAAGCGGCTCCGCCGTCTTTCGAGCGCCGCCAAGGGCGAGGCAGCCGGCGCATCCACAGACGTGCGCGACTTCGTCAGTGAATCGCTTGGCAACATCATGGACCGGGTGCGGGACAGTGCAGCAAATATGGGCAAGTCGGTTGCCGACGAAAGCTCGCGGGTGGGCGCGGACGCAATGAAGCGGCTCGTCGACGAGGTGGAGCATCGGCCTCTGCTCATGCTGGGCATCGCCGCCGGCATCGGTTTCCTCGCCGGTCTGGCCAATCGCCGCTGACGCATGATGCGCCTCGATCACCTTGCCATTTCCGCTATTGAGCAGGTCGCCGGCCGATTGATCCGGCGCCTGCTTGTCGCGCTGGTCATGGGTGTTCTGGGCCTCGTCGCAGTCTCCTACTTTGTCGGCGCAGGCGAAACGGAGCTGACCGCGCGTTTCGGCGTCCTGAACGCTCAGCTCATCATGGGTGCGATTTTTGCCGCGGCGGCGGTAATTGCGCTCGTCGTTTTCTGGGCGATGCGTGCAAAGCCCGCCAAGGCCAGCACGCCGGCGCTGACCGGCCAGCGCGAAATGCAGCTGGTCATGCTGGTGGAGGCAGTGATGCTTGGCTACGCATTGGCCCGTAAAGGCGAGCGTGCCCGTTAGCCCGGCGGCCTGACCGAACACTTCCCTATTCCATACCCGATCGTTTCCTTGCGGCTGCGAATCCGCCTAGCTCGCCCTTCGCTCACGCCGCTTGGCATTGCGCTCGAAGAACAGGGCCTGGCTCAGAACCGCCGACACGGTCGCCGGCTGGAACGGCTTGGCAATCAGAAAGGCCGGTTCTGGCCGCTCGCCGGTCAGGAAACGCTCCGGATAAGCGGTGATGAAGATCACCGGGACCTCGAAACTTCGCAACATCTCGTTGACCGCGTCGAGTCCGGAAGAGCCGTCGGCCAACTGAATATCGGCAAGAATGATGCCCGGCCGCTTGGCCTTCGCCAACGCGACCGCTTCCGAGTGGGTACGCGCAACGCCGAGCACATGATGGCCGAGACTCTCAACCAGGCCTTCCAGGTCAAGCGCGATGAACGCCTCGTCCTCGATGATGAGCACGTCAGTGGCGATTTCGGCGGCGAGCTCACGCCCTGAATCCTCTACCAGGTTGCGCAGGGTAGGCACGTCGACGTCGAGCACCTTGGCTGCGTCGTCCTCCGACAGCCCCTCCAGGGCGACCAGCAGGAAGGCCTGGCGCGGCATCGGGGCAATCTGCGACAGGTGCCGCTCCACCGCGTGGTCGGGCCCGGACGCGCCCCCGCCGGTTTGGCCGTTCACCGCGACCGAATTCCAGATCCTGGTGAAGAGCTGGTAGAGCGCGATCCGCGTGGAGGCGCCAGTTTCCAGCACGGAAGGGTCCTGAATGACGGCCTCCAGGGTCGCCTGCACATAGGCGTCTCCCGACGTCTGGCTGCCCGAGAGCGCACGGGCATAGCGCCGCAGGTACGGCAGATGTTGGCCAACTGCTTGAGATGTCGACAAGAATCCCTCCCCGTCATAGCCGAATTTCGCCGCCCGGGCCGGGCCCAGGCAGCCTAACCTAGTCCAATCAACGCCCCCCGCCATAAAAAGTTCCCGCAAGGCCGGAACCATCGGCCATCTCACTGGTTTTGCTTGGACACTGAATGGGGGTCGGCGTCGAACTTGGGTGACGGCGCGGGCATTTGGGATCGAACCGATGAATGACGATCAAAAGCGCCTCGGGCAGAAACAAATGATGGATACCGCTGCATCCCGTAACAAGAGGCCAAACGCGAGGTCGGCAAAGCTCGGTCGAGATGTGCAGGCGCGTCTAGGGCAACAGTTGCGTGCAATGTACGACGACGTCGTCAGTCAAGGCGTCCCCGACCGGTTCACCGAACTGCTGAACCGGCTCAACGGCAATGACAACAAGGACAGGCACTGATGCCAATGGACGAGTCAGTCCGCAAAGCCGTACTTGCCGCGGTGCCCAGTCTCCGCGCCTTCGCGATCTCGCTTTGCGGGAACGTGGACCGCGCAGACGACCTGGTGCAGGAGACGCTCCTGCGTGCCTTGGCCAATATCGATTCCTTCCAGCCCGGCACCAACATGTCGGCGTGGCTGTTCACCATCCTGCGCAACCATTTCCGCTCGGAATATCGCAAGCGCCGGCGCGAGGTGGAGGACGGCGAGGGCCGCTATGCCGAAACGCTGAAGACACAGCCGGAGCAACACGGGCAGGTCGAATTCAAGGAGTTCCGCCATGCCCTGGCGCAATTGCCGGCCGATCAGCGCGAGGCCCTGGTGCTCGTGGGTGCGTCCGGCTTCTCATATGAGGAAGCCGCGAATATCTGTGGCTGCGCCGTCGGCACCATCAAATCCCGCGTGAACCGCGCGCGCACCCGGCTGGCCGAACTGCTCGACATCAACAGCGCGGAAGAATTCGGGCCGGACGAGCAGACGCGTGCCGTGCTGGCCGGAACCGATCACCCGTAACCAGCGCGCAACCGCTCCCCTTTCCGAATCCAGCGTAAACCGATCAGGATATTGCGGCCGGCTGGCGCGCCACCGCAACACATCGGTCCATCGTTCCGGCTGTCCACGCATTTCCGGCGGCGGACATGCATGGCAAAGTGGTGAATTCTTGCGATATTGATCGCGGTCAAAAGGAAAGGCGCTGGCCGTGGCAGATTCCGTGCGGCAATCCCGGGAGATGCGGCGGATGACAGGCGCAGCCCTGCAAGTTTTCATGCTCGAGGCCAGCAAGGAACTGGGCGGCGCCGTTGCAGCAGCACTTGCACAGCCGCTGGCGGCACACGAAGAGCGCGAATTCGAGGATGGCGAGCACAAGGCGCGGCCACTCGATGCAGTCGCCGGCAACGACGTCTATGTCGTCGAGAGCCTGTATGGCGAACCGGGTCGCAGCGCCAACGACAAGCTCTGCCGACTGCTGTTCTTTATCGGCGCGGTGAAGGATGCCGGGGCCGCCCGGGTCACCGCGGTTACCCCGTATCTTGCCTACGCTCGCAAGGACCGTCGCACCAAACCGAATGATCCGGTCACGACCCGCTACGTCGCCACCATGTTCGAGAGCGTCGGGACCGATTGCGTGGTAACCCTTGAAGTGCACAATCCGGCTGCGTTTGAAAACGCTTTCCGTTGTCGCACAGTCGCGCTGACGGGAACGCCGCTGTTTGTCGACTATGTGAAGGCGAACCGTGCAGGCGACGAACTGGCCGTGGTCTCACCCGATGCCGGCGGCATGAAGCGGGCGGAAATGCTGCGCGGCGCGCTGGAAGATGCGCTTGGCCGCCCGGTTGGCAAGGGCATGGCGGAAAAACACCGCAGTTCCGGCGTGGTTACCGGCGACATGTTCACCGGCGACGTGACGGGCCGCACGGCACTCATCGTCGATGACCTGATCAGCACCGGTGGAACGCTGGCGCGTACGGCACGCGCTGCCCGCGGGGCCGGCGCGAAGCGGGTCATCGCGCTGGTGACCCATGGTCTGTTCATGCATGGCGCGGCTGACGCGATTGCCGATCCGGCGCTGGATCATGTTGTCGTGACAGATGCAGTGCCCCCGTTCAGGCTCGATCATCCGGAAGCGAACAGGAAACTCACCATCCTGCCGTCCGCGCCGTTGCTGGCCGAAGCGATCCGGCGGCTGCACGAGGAGCGCAGCCTCACCGACCTCATGGTTTTCTGAGCATTGTGTCGAGCCTGCGCGCGGCGGCGTCAGCCAGCTCGAGGTAATCGCGCGCCAGCATTGGCCATTTTTCCGGCGTGCGCGGGTGTGCTTCCAGCAGATGCGCAATAGCCAGCCGTGCGCGCAATGTGGCGCGATGACAGCGGTAGAACATGAACAAGGTGTCGACCGGTCCATTGCGGAGGCTGCGCTTCATGCGGCCCTCAATCCAGGCGCCGGCCCAGGCGGCGCCGAGGCGTTCGCATTCGAGGCCCAGAAAGGCGATCTCGTCGAAGGGATCGACCACGCGCAGGCGTGCGTTGAACTCGATACAGTCGATGATGCGCACCCGGTCGTCGAGCCAGATATGCTCGGGGCGCAGGTCGCCGTGGCCATCGACAATGCGGCGGTGGCGCAGACGCGCCGCGATCAGTGCCCCGCGCTGCCGCAGAAAACGGCGTTGCGCCGCGTCAACGCGGCGCACCAGACCGGCAGGCATGTTCAGGCGCGGGTCGAGCAGAATGCGGCGGTTATAGGCAAGACTGTGCCACCAGTCCGCCATATGCGCCTCCGCCGCCAGCATCGCGGGCGTTGCACTTCGGTAGAAGCGGTCAAGCGTCACAGCCAGTCTTTCGAGCTGGCTTGTCGTGAGAGCACCCGCCTCGATCAGGTGATCGAGCATCAGGTGCTCGTCGAGGCGCTTCATCCTGACCAGCCAGTCGACCGGCTGACTGTCCCCGCCAAGGCGCAACCTGCCGCCGATTTCAGTCAGCGGAACTACGTCCAGGTAGACGTCGGGAGCGAGCCGCCGGTTGAGTCGCAACTCGGTTCGGCAGGCAAACTCGCGCCGGCCGAGCGTCGAGAAGTCGAGATAGGGAAAGCGAACAGGCTTCTTCAGCTTGTAAACCGTGGCGCCTGCGAGAAAGACCCATGACATATGGGTCTCGCGAATATCGACCCGCAGCGGCGGCGGATCGTAGCTCGCCGGGCGGCTGAGGAAATCGACCTTGGCAGCCAGCGCCGCGGCGGAACGCTCCTTTGTCTCACCGTGCACTACAGCCCCTCCCCGGCTGCGGGATACCAGGCGATACTTGACGCGCGTCAAATCGGTCGTCCCACCAACCGCCATACTGTTATTGAAAGTGGGCGTGTATGGAAACCGTGCGCCGGCAACGTGCGCAGCGGACGTGAACCGGACCGCCGGGATCGGACAGGCAAACGATGCCCTTCATTGATCGACAGGATGCCGGCCAGCAGCTTGCCAGAGCGCTTGCCGCGTACAAAGACCGGAAGCCGGTCGTGCTCGCCCTGCCCCGCGGCGGCGTGCCCGTGGCCGCCGAAATCGCTGGCGCGCTGGACGCGCCGCTCGACCTCGTCCTGGTGCGCAAGATCGGCGTCCCCTATCACGAAGAGCTTGCCATGGGCGCAGTGGTCGACGGCGAAAGACCGGTCACGGTCCGCAACGAGGACGTGATCGCCCTCACCGGCGTGAGCGAGCGCACTTTCGCCAGGATCCGCGACAAGGAGCTCGCCGAAATCGAGCGTCGGCGCCGGCGCTACCTCGGCGGCCGGCCGCATCCCGAGCTTGCCGGGCACAGCGTCATTGTCGTCGACGACGGGATAGCCACCGGCGCGACCACCCGCGCCGCCCTGCAGGCGATGCGGCAGCACAGCCCCGACAAACTGGTGCTTGCCGTGCCGGTGGCGCCGACCGAAACCCTGCGCAAGCTGCGTGGCGACGCCGATGACATCGTCTGCCTCGAGGACTACGAGGACTTCGGCGCCATCGGCTATTTCTACTCCGATTTTCGTCAGGTGCCCGACGAGCAGGTGATCGAATTGCTGGCACAGCATCCGGTCAGGACATAGCCCGGGACGGGTTGAGCCTTCCGGCGTCCGTTTGCATGATGTCAGGAACCGGACGTGACCGGTGCCGGAAGAATGCACGTACGAGGTTGGCCGCTCATGACCGACATGCTCCCCATCGACGCGCACGACGCCTTCCTGGTGGTCGACGTGCAGAACGATTTCTGCCCCGGCGGCGCGCTGGCCGTGCCGGGAGGCGACGAAGTGGTGCCGATGGTCAACGCGCTGGCGGGGAGGTTCGCCCATGTCGTGCTGACCCAGGACTGGCATCCGGCGGGACACCAGTCGTTCGCCTCCTCGCATGCCGGCAAGAAGCCGTTCGAGTTTATCGAGGTAGCGTATGGATCCCAGATCCTGTGGCCCGACCATTGCGTGCAGGGAACGCGCGGCGCCGCCTTCCGCGACGATCTTTCCATCACGCACGCCGAGCTGATCATCCGCAAGGGCTATCACCGCGAAATCGATTCCTATTCGACGTTTTACGAGAACGACCGCACGACGCCGACGGGTCTCGCCGGATACCTGCGCGAGCGCGGCTTCCGGCGCGTTTTCCTGGCCGGGCTGGCTTTCGATTTCTGTGTCCGCTATTCGGCGGAAGACGCCCACCGCGAGGGCTTCGAGACCGTCGTCATCGACGACGCCTGCCGCGCCATCGACATGAACGGCTCGGCATCCGAGACGCGCGCGCTGTTCGAAAGGCTCCGCATCCGGATGATGCCGGCCGGCGCGCTTCTGGAATCGGCGTGAGCGGGATCATGACGCGCGATCGGCGTGCTGCTTGACCTCGCCCTGCATCTTGCGCACCTGATCCTGCAACTGGCGGCGCGCGCGTTTGAAGGCATCGTTGAGCGCATAGTTGAAGTCGGCATGGCGCTCGTCGCCCTGCGGGGTATGGTCGATATTGACCGCGCGGCCGTCGGGCAATGCCAGATGAATGTTGATTTCGTAGAGTCCGCCGCTGCGGTGGCGGCCGCTCGGTGCCTTCACCACCACCCGGGTCGCGGTGATGCGGCCGAAACGCTCCTCCAGGGCGGCGACATGTTTGTCGATCGCCTCGCGCAGGTCCGCTCGTGCCTCCATTCCCTGGAAATCGATTTCGGTTTGGGTCTGCATCCGTTTTGCCCCTGTCGAAAATACGGCCGGGCGGCCTCGTGGGGGGATTTCACGGCCAACACGGCCTCCCCACATTGATTTGGCTCAAGGCCGACCGGCCCGGGTCAACTCACTCTGTCCGGGCACAGATGCAGGTGACGCCCATGCCAAAACCGAAAAACCAGACATCCCCGGCCGATTCAGACGGTCCGGACCTTTCGATTTCACCCGAGAAGGTCTGCTTTATCATCATCAAGGCGCGCGAATTCGATGCCAAGGAAGCATTGAGCGATCCGGATTCGGGCTCAAATCCTGCCGACGACATGGCGGCCGACATACTGGAGGACCGCAGCGATGATCCTGTGGTCGATGAGCTGACCTCGTTCATCGACGCCATGACGGTGGACGAACAGGTCGATCTGGTCGCCCTCGCCTGGCTCGGCCGCGAGCCCGACACCACCGCCGCCGACTGGCCGGCCATGCGCGAGGAAGCCGCCAGCGCCCACAACAACCGCACCGCACGGTACCTGCTGGGCATGCCGACGCTGGGCGACGTGCTGGAGGAAGGCCTCTCGATGCTCGGCCATTCCTGCGAGGACTTCGAGATCGGCCGCCTGTGACCGTACGGCCGATTCCTTGCCCGTGAAGGTGCGCGGTGCGGACGCGCGCCGGCGCGAACTTGAATTCCGCGTTCTGCGTCAACACATAACGCTCGTCATGACGAACTTCCCCAACGACTGGATGTGGTCGGAGGCCTGCGACATGCTCGCCCGGGCCGAGCGGCTGCATCGCGAGTTCTTCCGGCCGGTGCGCGGCGCCAACCGCCTGCCGGCCTGGGAGCCGCCGGTCGACATGCTGGAAACAAGCGACGCCGTGCTCGTGCTGGTCGCGCTGCCCGGCGTGGACGAGGAGCGCGTCGAGGCGGTCATCGAGGATGCCGACCTGTTGGTCGCCGGCAGCCGCATTCTGCCACCCGAGCTGAAGTCGGCCGTGATCCACCGGCTCGAACTGCCGCAGGGCCGCTTCGAGCGGCGCGTGCGCCTGCCGGCCGGCCGCTACGCCAATGTGCGGCGCGCGATGGTGCATGGCTGCCTGCTGATCACCCTGGAGAAAGCGAGAGTAACCCGTGGCTAACGCCGAAACCCTGCGCACGCTTGAACAGGACACCGCGTCTTCCGGCAGCGGGCCCGAGCAGACGCGCGACGTAAAGAGCCTGCCGCCGGTGCCGGCGGACGCGATGATCATCGTGCCGGTGCGCAACCTTGTGCTGTTTCCCGGCATGGTGATTCCCGTCACCATCGGCCGGCAGGCGTCGATATCCGCAGCCGAACAGGCTGTGCGCGAGCAGCGTCCGGTGGGCATCCTCAAGCAGCGCGACCCCGAAGTGAACGAGCCGACGGGCATCGACATGCACCGCATCGGCACCGTGGCCAATGTGGTGCGCTACATCACGGCGGGCGACGGCAATCATCTGATCTGCCAGGGCGAACAGCGTTTCCAGGTCGCCGAGTTTCTCACCGGCTGGCCGTTCCTGGTCGCCCGCGTCATCCGCATTCCCGAACCGGAAACAAAGACGCCCGAGATCGAGGCACGGCTGGTCAATCTGCGCGGCCAGGCGCTGGAAGCGCTCGAGCTGCTGCCGCAGGCGCCGAAGGAGCTGGTCGCCGCCATCCAGGGGATCGATGCGCCGGGCGCGCTTGCCGATCTCGCGACGTCCTACATGGACGTCAAGCCGGACGAAAAACAGGAGGTGCTGGAAACCATCGACGTCGCCGCGCGCATGGACAAGGTCTCGCGTCTGCTGTCCCATCGCATCGAGGTGCTGCGGCTGTCGGCCGAAATCGGCCAGCAGACCAAGGCCGCGCTCGACGAGCGTCAGCGCGAGGTGCTGCTGCGCGAGCAGATGGCCGCGATCCAGAAGCAGCTTGGCGAAGGCGAGGAAGGCAAGGCTGCCGAACTCGCCGAGATCGAGAAGAAGATTGCCGACGCCGGCATGCCGAAGGAGGTGGAGGACGAGGCGCGCAAGGAGCTGCGCCGGCTGCAACGCATGCCGGAGGCAGCCGCCGAATACGGGATGGTGCGCACCTACCTCGACTGGCTGATCGAGCTGCCATGGAGGCTGCCGGAAGAAAAGCCGATCGACATCGACGAGGCGCGGCACATCCTCGACGACGACCACTACGGGCTCGACAAGATCAAGCGGCGGATCGTCGAATATCTCGCCGTGCGCAAGCTGGCGCCCGCCGGCAAGGCGCCCATCCTGTGTTTCGTCGGCCCGCCGGGCGTCGGCAAGACGTCGCTCGGCCAGTCGATCGCGCGCGCCATGCACCGCAAGTTCGTGCGCGTTTCCCTCGGCGGCGTGCATGACGAAGCGGAGATCCGCGGCCACCGGCGCACCTATATCGGCGCGCTGCCCGGCAACATCATCCAGGGCATCCGTAAGGCCGGTGCGCGCAATTGCGTGATGATGCTGGACGAGATCGACAAGCTCGGCGCCGGCATCCACGGCGACCCGTCGGCGGCACTGCTGGAGGTGCTCGATCCCGAGCAGAACAATACGTTCCGCGACAACTATCTCGGCGTGCCGTTCGACCTGAGCCGCGTGGTGTTCATCACCACGGCCAACATGCTCGACACCATCCCGGGCCCGTTGCGCGACCGCATGGAGATCATCAGCCTCGCCGGCTATACCGAGGGCGAGAAGCTGCAGATCGCCACGCGCTATCTGGTCAAGCGCCAGATGGAGGCGAACGGCATCAAGGACGGCCAGGTCGAAATCACCGACGCGGCGCTGCGGGAGATCATCCACTCCTATCCGCGTGAGGCCGGCGTGCGGAACCTCGAGCGCGAGATCGGCAAGGCCCTGCGCCACGCCGCCGTGCGCATCGCCGAAGGCGCGAGCGGTCCGATCACGATCGATGAGGGCGATCTCGCCGAAATTCTCGGGCCCCGCCAGTTCGAGAGCGAGGTCGCCATGCGCACCAGTGTGCCGGGTGTCGCGACCGGGCTGGCCTGGACGCCGGTCGGCGGCGACATCCTGTTCATCGAGGCCACCCGCCTGCCCGGCAGCGGCAAGCTCATCCTCACCGGCCAGCTCGGCGACGTGATGAAGGAAAGCGCGCAGGCCGCCCTCTCGATCGTCAAGAACCGCGCCAGCCTGTTCGGCATCGACGCGGCGCGCTTCGAGAAGAGCGACATCCACGTCCACGTGCCGGCCGGCGCGATCCCGAAGGACGGTCCCAGTGCGGGCGTCGCCATGTTCATGGCGCTGGTCTCGCTGATGACCGAGCGCACCATCCGCAGCGATACCGCCATGACCGGCGAGATCAGCCTGCGCGGCCTGGTGCTGCCCGTGGGCGGCATCAAGGAGAAGGTGGTGGCGGCGCACCGTGCCGGCCTGACCCGCGTCATGCTGCCGGCGCGCAACCGGAAGGACTTCGACGACATTCCGGAAGACGCGCGCAAGGGCATGGAGTTCGTCTGGCTGGAACGGGTCGACGACGCTGTCGCCGCGGCGCTGGAGCCGGCAGCGCAGAAGGAACCGGCCGCGTAAGGGCCGATCGGTCTTTGAACCCG
Source organism: uncultured Undibacter sp. (assembly GCA_964618715.1). Classification (GTDB taxonomy): domain Bacteria; phylum Pseudomonadota; class Alphaproteobacteria; order Rhizobiales; family Xanthobacteraceae; genus Pseudolabrys. Next base: position 18,405 of record CAZUDR010000010.1, read on the forward strand.
AAATCGACATGGCCCTGTCCGCATCGCAGACAGGGCCATGAAACCTTGTCAGCAGTTCCGGGTTTCACTCTTCGGAGGTCGATACCATGCTGAAGTGGGCACTCATTTTCTTCATCATCGCTGTTGTCGCCGGAGTATTCGGCTTCACGGGCGTCGCCGCAGGGGCGGCAACTGTCGCCAAATGGCTGTTCTTCGTCGCCATCGCAGTCTTCCTCGTGTTCCTGATCATCGGATTGATGGCCGGCGAAGCCATCCTCTGACAGGCGAGTTCCTGAGCCGGATTTTCGCGGAGCACTGGAACACAGTGCCCCTGCGCCACGTTAGGCAGCATGGCCACTCGAAAGAGGTACTCTCATGCAGTCGAAAACCACGCTTTCCATCGCTGCCCTGATGGCGGCGACCGTGCTGTCTGTCCCCGCCTCGGCGGCGACCACGGCAGAAGCCACGACCGCTCTCAACATCCGTTCCGGGCCCGGACCGCAATATGACGTCATCGGCGTGATCAAGGACAACGATCAGGCCGTCATTGAAGGCTGCATCGAGGGCAGCCTGTGGTGCCAGGTGAACTACAAGGGTGAAACCGGCTGGGCCTATTCCAAGTATCTGACCGCCAGTGTCTCGGGCAGAACCGTGGTCATTGCCGATGACCGGGCGGCCGTCGGAGTGCCGGTCGTTACCTATGCAACTCCCGCCGGTACCGTGGGCAGCGCGGCACCTCCGCCGGTGACAGGAACGCTGATCGATGCACCACCGCCGTCGGCGCCGCTCGCCATTACGCCGCCGGCGCAGGTTCGCACCTATGTCACGGCGAACCCGGTCCCGCGCACCTACCTCAATGGCGAGGTGGTGATCGGAGCCGGCCTGCCGCAGGACGTCGTGCTGCAGACGGTGCCGCAATACGAGTACCGGTATGCCTACGTGAATGGCGCGCCGGTGCTGGTCGAGCCGGCCTCCCGGCGTATTGTTTACGTCTATCGCTGAGCGCCCCCGCGCGGCGCACGCCCGCACCGGAAGCCCGTCGCGACCCACCGCGGCGGGCTCTTCACGTTTGCCCCGTGTAAGCGCATGCTGGCCGCATGAAGAATGTCATCTCGGAATCGGTGATAACCTGTCCGCATTGCGGCGCGACCGCGCTGGAACGCATGCCAACCGATTCCTGCCGGATCGTGTACGACTGCGCGGGCTGCGGCGCACGCCTCAGGCCGAAGCCGGGTGACTGCTGCGTATTCTGCTCCTGGGGTTCGGCACCGTGTCCGCCGGTTCAGTTGCACGGCCGCTGCGGACCTTCAGGCTGACGCCGGGCCAGACAAGAAGGAGCCCCGCGCGGTCGAAAACCGCACGGGGCCACCTGCTCACGCAGATTGCGACGCGTACGCGACGTCTACATCGCCCTCGGCGAGCGTCCTCTCACCAATCCGACGACTGCCGAAATGGCGAACAGGATGATCGCGACAAAGAACACGATCTTGGCGGCCTCAACCGCCACGCCCGCAATCCCGCCAAAGCCGAGCACGGCGGCGATCAGGGCAACGATCAGAAACGTCAAAGCCCAACCCAACATGGTCTGCCCTTTCATCTCGTTTGCGACGTGAAATCCAGTTGGCAAAACAACGTTTGCCCGAACCAAAAGTTCCCGCCCCGTCAGGGTTCGGAATAGCGCCCGCGCGCGAGCTGCAAGCCTCTGAAATCCGGAGCAAATTCTTCGTTTTGTCGCAAGTCAAGGCGATCCCGCCGGGAACCGG
>CAZUDR010000011.1:0-19533 GCA_964618715.1 uncultured Undibacter sp.
CGCTTGTCGTTGAGCAGTACCGCGCGCGCTGCAAGATCGATACTGAGCGGGCCGATCTTGACGATGGGCTCGCCGCTCACCGTCCGCATCTGCCGGCGCAGCGCCACCCGAACGCGGGCCAGCAGCTCGGCCATGCCGAACGGCTTGACCACGTAGTCATCGGCACCGAGCTCCAGCAGCCTGACTTTCTGCGCCTCGGTTGAGCGCACCGACAGGACGATCACCGGCACGCTCGACCACGAGCGGATTCGCTCCAGAACCTCTGCGCCGTCCATGTCCGGCAGGCCGAGATCGATGATAGCGAGATCGATCGGCCGCAGCGTCGCCGCGCGGATCGCCTCGGCGCCGGTACCCGCCTCGTGCACGACAAACCCGTTGAGTTCGAATCCCGTGCGCAAAAAGCGGCGGATCTGAATCTCGTCGTCGACCACAAGGACGACGGGGGCGTTCTCATTCATCTTGGTCACTTTCCAGTTCCGGGACGGCTGCCTGTGTCACCGGGAGTTCAATCGTCATCCTGGTCCCCTGATCCGGACCTTCACTGGCGGCGGTCATTTTGCCGCCGTTGGCCGAAACAAACGCGTTGGCGATCCACAGACCGAGACCCGATCCGCCGATGATCGCGGCGTGACGCTCGCCGCGCGCAAAGCGGTCCCACATCTGCGTCCGCTCGACCTCGGTAAGCCCGCTGCCTTCGTCGTTGACGCTGATGGTCAGCTGTCCGTTCTTCCGCCGCGCCGCGACGGAAATATGCGAGCCCGCATGCGAGTATTTCGCCGCGTTGTCGATGATCTGCACCATCGCCTGGCGTATCAGCACCGGGTCGACATGGATCAGTGGCAGATCGGGTGCCAGGTCGACCGAGATGTCGCGGCCGTCGAGCCGGCGGCGGCAGCGCTCGATGGCGGAATGGACGATGTCGGCAGGCTCGGCCCATTCGGTGCGCGGTTTCACGCCTTCGCTCGAGATGCGGGCGGCGTCGAGCAGATTCTGGATGTCGTTGTTGAGCCGTTCGGCCTCGTTGCGGACGTCGCTCACCAGTGCCTTGAGCTTCTTCTCTCCGGCAAGCGCGGGCGCCTCGTCCAGCACCGTTGCGGCGCCGAGGATCGAGGCAAGTGGCGTGCGTAATTCGTGGCTGACGGAATCGATCAGCGCCTCACGCAGTTGCTCGGTCTCGGCGCGCATGCGCGCCTCGCCGATAGCGTGGGCGATGCCCAGCCGTTCGAGGGTGGCGGTGGCGTCGGCCAGCACGGTATCCACGCGTGCGCGCAACTCGTTAAAGGCCTCCTGGGTTTTCTTGCCAAGGTTGACGGCAATCACGCCGAGTTCGGCGTTTGCCGGCGACACGGCGCGCACCAGCCAGACATCGCCGTTCTCGGCAGTGACGGTCACGCCCGCCGCATCGGCACGGTGGCCGGTCGCGACTTCGGCGAGAACGGGCGCCGGCACATCGATGCTCGCCCGCCGGCTGCTGCCGGAACCGGCAAACAGCACGACCCTTCGCTGCATGACGGTGGCAAGGTGATCCTCGACCGCGGCGTGGATCTCGCTGACGTCGAAAGCCCCCGCCAGCCGGCGCGAGAAGGCGTAGAGGTCGCGCATGTCGATTTCGCGCTGGCGCGCGAGTTCGAGCTGGCGCTTGAGGCGGTTGGCGAGCTGGCTCACCACCACCGCGACGAAGATGAACAGCAGGAGATTGAGCACCTCCTGCGGGTCCCGGATGAACAGGCTGTAGTAGGGCGGAAAGAAGAAGTATGCGGCCGCGATCACGCCGGAGACCGCGGCGACCAGCGCCGGGATCAGGCCCCAGCGGGTCGCGGCAATCACCACCGGGATCAGGTAGATGACGGTGCCGCGGGAGAGACCGATTTGCCAGATGGCCAGCTCGACCAGGGCGGTGGCCACGCCGACCAGGCCGAGGGACAGGGCAATGCCGCGCAGTTCCTTGCGGACCCGATCAAACCAGATGGCAGTGGGCATCGGTGAGCCGCCTCGCGGCCGTCCTGTGAGTGCGGGCAATATCGGAAGCCCGCCCTTGTCTGTGTTGGCCTGCCTGGTTACATAGCGCGCGTCCGATTAGGGCTTTTTCAAGCCCGGCCGGGCTTCCGGAGAGGTGGCTGAGTGGTTGAAAGCACCGCACTCGAAATGCGGCATACGGGCAACCGTATCGGGGGTTCGAATCCCTCCCTCTCCGCCAGATCCTGAAATCCGACCTCAGCTAGAAACGTCCGCATTGGGGGAATCCTGCGCCGCCCGGGGCCGGCTGCTGCAGCGATGGCGGGTTTGGGCGGCGGGTTGCGTCCAGCGACCGGCGAAATCGTTCCACCCGGACGGGGCGCCCGGAAGGGCCGGCTAGCGACTGTCCAGAATCGGCGGTTCAGCGGGCGTTCGAACAGCGATAAAGAGCGGGCTTTCAAAGCCGCTATCAAGGGCGAGCAACGGGGTCACGCGGTCAAGCTGCGTATCGGCGAGCAGGACCATGCGGCGGTTGTCGAGGATGAGCCACTCGTCGTTGACCCGCGCGGCCACGACCGCGTGGTCTTCATTGACGCGGCGATCGTGCAGAATGACCAGCCGCAGGTCTTCGTCCGCCATGCCGGCGGCGCGCAGGGCGACGTATTTGGCGATGGCGTAGTCTTCGCAATCGCCGGCGCCGGCCTCGAACGTCGTCAGCGGCGTTGACCAGACGTCGGTTGCACCAAACCGGGCAGGGTCGGACTGCGGCTTGATGGCAAGATTGACGGCGCGGTTGATCGTGCCGACGCGGGCGCGGCCATCGCGCCAGTGCGCCGCATCGATGACGGCAAGAAAGCGGCCGGCCGCGGATGGGCACGCAGCCGCACCGTTCCGGCACAGTGCCAGAAGCTGCATTTCCAGCCGGATGGCCGGCTGCAGCCTGCGCCATTTGGCGGCCATGGAACCGGTATTGACGGTGTCGAGACCGAACGGCTCGCGGCTCGCCCGTGGCGCGGCGTACTCCAGCACCATGTCGATGGAGGCAGGCGTGATTGCCGCGGGGGCGGGCACGACGACTGAACGCGCGGTGGCTGCGCCGGCGCAGGAGCCGGCGAGACAAAGTGCTGCCAATACGCGCGTAATGATCCGCAATTGCGACGAACTCGACATTCGGATGCCCCAGTGCGCGAGGCACTTCGCGGGCTCTCATACACCGCACATAATGCCTGTCGCGCCTGGTGCAAACGCTAGTCGGCGGGGTTTTCGGTCCGGTTAAGTGTGCTCCGCGGCGCGGTCGTTTTACGGTCGAGGGTTAACAATACAGAATAATGTGGCGGTCGGGGCGAATGCATCTGGCCGGACGTGCTGCGAATTTGTCAAAGTCGCGCCATTGTCCAGCGACCGGCAGCAATGGTTTGTCATGCTTACTGAAGCGTCAATGTCGTGCACACCGGATGGCGATCATGAGGTCCGGGCCAGTGGATCGTCCTGCAGTCCTCAGTGAGACGTTGTCGCCTGTGGCCCTCCACTCGTCTCAGGCCGGCGTTGGCTGGGCGCGCGTTTCCATCTCCCGCTCCATGCGGGCGACGTTCTGCAGCAGCCGCTCGCTCGACAGCCTGAGGAGATAGAAGCCGAAGGTCGGATTCTGGAAGTAAAGTTCGCGCACCTTGTCGTAGGTGATGGTGCCGAGTTCGACATCCTCAAGGCATTCCACTGTCCCCGTGCGCGTATTGTCGGGGGAGAGGAAGCCAAGCTCACCGAGCATCTGGCCGGCGGACACCGTCAGGTTTAGCTCCTTTACCCGGCAGCTGCCGCTGAGGATATAGAACATCTCCTCTGCGTGGTCGCCCTTGCGGAACAGGATGTCGCCCTTCTTGTGGGCGCGCTTGTGCATGAAGGGCTTCAGCCAGTCCATCGACAGGTCGCCCTGGGAAGCGGTGCGCACCTTCTTGATGAGCTGCAGCATCTCGTAGAGTCGCAGGGAATTCAGCGGAACCAGAATTCCGTAAAGTGCAAGTGTCGGCCATGACGGGTACATGGCACCGTAGATGACAAAAAGTGCGTTGCTTGCAATTTCACCCACGCGCAGCGCCACCATCGTCTTCATGTAATGGCTGGCGATGTAAAGAATTCCAGCGACAAATCCCAGGACCACGGTAATCGTGTGAGTATCCATTCAGCCTCTCCCGCTGCTGCGTTGATCGGTCCGCCGGCGCGACGCGGCAAACTAGCGTCAATCAGGCCCCGTCGCCAGACGCGCACAACTGGACTGGTGATTGTTGTCGGGCGTGTGACGCCAGGCCAGCGCCATCCGATCAGAGATCGATGATCTGGCCCTCTCGCGCGGTGAACGTGCCCGGGCGGGCATCAGCGGCGTCGGCGGCGAGCGCGTCGAGAAAATTGTCGTCGTGCGACGGATCGTGATGAAAAAGGCAAAGCTGGTTTGCGCCCGCCTCGTCGGCCAGGCGGATGCCGCGTACCCAGGTAGAGTGACCCCAGCCCTGTCGTGCGACGATTTCTTCTTCGGTGAACGTGGCGTCGTAAACGACCAGATCGGCGCCGCGCGCCAGCGAGACCAGGTCAGGGTCACGCTTGCCGGGAAATCCCTCGGTATCGCTGACCAGCGCGAACACGCGACCACCGTACTCCAGCCGGTAACCACTCGCGCCATCGGGATGGTCGAGCGGCGCCGTGCGCAGGATGACGTCGTCATGGGGACGCAACACGTCGCCGGAGCGAAAATCGTGAAACTCGATTGCCGCCTTGAAGATCTCGACCTCGACCGGAAACAGGGGCGAGCTCATGATTTTTCGCGTGACCTGTTCGACACTGTCGTCCGGCAGCAGGTTGCCGGCCCACAGCCGCACGCGATACCGGTCGGAGAAGAAGGGTGCAAAGAAGGGAAGACCGATGACGTGATCCAGGTGGCAATGGGTCAGAAAAATGTCGACCTGCGAAATCTTCTGGTCCTTGATCAACTGATTACCGAGCGGCCGCAGACCGGTGCCGGCGTCAAAGATGAGCAGATGACTTCCGCAACGGACCTCGATGCATGGCGTGTTGCCGCCGTAGCGGATGGTTTCCGGGCCCGGGCAGGCGACGCTCCCGCGAACTCCCCAAAATCGCACGCGCATCGTTGTTTGCCTTTTCTTCGCAGCGGCCACGTCTGTGCCGAACGTGCCTGCGGCTTGCCGCGCACGATTGCAACAAGAACTATCCTAATCCACGATAGGGCAACAGGTCCTTGTGGCGCCGGCGCACGATCCCGCCAGCCCTATGCATCAGACTGGTCATTTGTTGCCGCTGACGACTTCTTGATGCCCGCTCGCGACGCGGCCGCCTTTTCCACCGCCAGCGCGAGATCGGGATGCATCGCGGTGAAAGCGCGGAAGTCGGAGACCTCGAGGATCAGCAGGGTTGACGGTGCCGTTGTAATCACTGTGGCGGTTCGAGGGGCGCCCTCCAGCAATGCAATCTCGCCGAAGAAAGCGCCGGCGCCGAGGCGCACCGGCTGCGGCTCGACCTGCACCTCCACCTCTCCTTCGGCGATGAAGTACATGCAGTCGCCGGGACGGCCGCGCCGCACCACAACGGTCCGTTCGGCCAGATCGATCCGCCGCAGCATGCGTGTGAGTTCGATGACGGCGGTCGGGTCGAGTTCACGCAGGAACGGAACGCGGGCCACCAGATTCCAGTTGCGCACGAAATCGCGCCGGCGATGTTCGGCGGCAAAGCCGTTGGCAAGAATACCGGCCCACAGGCCGAACACGCCGAGACCGCAGATCATCACGATGCCGGCGACCAGCCGTCCGGCAAAGGTGATCGGCACCGCGTCGCCGTAGCCGGTCGTGGTCAATGTCGTTACCGCCCACCACAGCGATTGCGGCAGGCTGCCGAATCGCTCCGGCTGCACCTCGCGCTCGGCCACGTGGAGCGCGACGCTGCCCAGCACCAGCACGATCAGAAAGATCACCAGAACGCTGCCGAGTGGCCTCGCTTCCAGCGCGATGACCCGCCCCAGCAGCGACAGACCCGGCAACACGGCGGCGAGCTTGAGCAGCCACAGCGAACCCAGAAGCCAGGCGGTATCGGCGGGCACGCCGGCGAGCAGGGCAATCGGAATCGGCAGCACTGCCAGCGTGTCGATCAGGCCGGGACCGGTGAACAGATAATTGGTTTGGCCGACGGCGCCCCCGCGCGGCCACACCTTGATGACCAGTTGAGCGGCGAAGAAGGCGAGGCAGGCCCAAAGGCAGAGGTGGAGCCAGGTCCGGGTGCCCGGCTGCAGACCGCGCATTGTCACGGCGGCCATCGCTGCCAGGCCAACCAGCAGTACGGCGTATTGCAGGAGGCGGTAGGCGCCGGCCCGGGACGGCCGATGGCCGGTCAGCAAATCGTCGACGTGCAATGACATGGAAAGACCGGATCTGCCGCGCCTCGTTCAGGGAGCTGTGCCGCCAAGGGAAGGCATTTGCAGACTAAGGGAGGATCAAGCCGTCCCGCCAGCCGGTTTTGGGCGTGGCGGACGGCGGGACGGCGCGTCCGGTGGATGAGAAGCAGGACGGCAACAACCGGTGATTTGAGTAATATTGCGCCGGGCCGACGCATTAATATGCAAATACGGGCCGCGAAAGCCTGCCGCCCGCGTCAATACTGGGGCAGGACGCCGCAGCAGCCGTTAACACTGTCGTTAATGCGATGGTTATTTGGCCTGGCCCGGAAATTTCGTTGGTTGACTAAGCCACTGGGCGTTATAAGAATTCGTTTACTATGGCACTTATGGCCCGACGGGGCCGTACAACAATCAACAACAAAAACACAACCGGCCACGCAAGGCCGCACGGGACGCGCTGATGTTGCGCAACGTTGACGACTGGGACGGTCAACATTTCGCGTTTCGTGCTGACGGTCTGCAAGATGCGGACCGGACAGTCGTGTCTGTGCACGAGGGGCCCGCCGGGCCGGCCGTCATAATTCCCGACGCGCACTTTCTCCTGCACGCCGACTTCAAGCGCGACGGATCAGACCTGATCCTGACCGGCGATCACGGCAAGTCAGCCATCGTTCCCGACTACTTCGCCACCGATCAGCGTGCGACGCTGTTCGCCGGCAACGGGATGTCGCTGTTGCCGGGCGTGGTCGAGGCGCTTGCCGGTCCGCTGGCGCCGGGCCAGTACGCGCAGGCGGGCGGCGCGCAACAGGGCGCCCAGGCGGTTGGCCGCGTGGCCAAGGTGGATGGAAATGTCACCGTGGTGCGCAACGGCGTCGCCATCACGGTGAAAGTCGGAGACGCCATTCTCAAGGGCGACGTGCTGCAGACCGGCAGCGGCCAGCTTGGCGTGACGTTCAACGACGGCAGCACCATCAACCTGACCGAGAATGCCCGGCTGGTCGTCAACGAGTTCATCTACGACCCGAACGGGACTGCGAACTCGCAGATCCTCGATCTGGTCCAGGGGTCGCTCTCGTTCATCTCCGGCGAGGTCGCGCATTCCGGCGACATGAAGATCGGCACGCCGGTCGCTACCATGGGCATCCGCGGCACCGTCGGCATCATCACCGGGGCCGAAACGGACAGCGTCTCGTTCTCGATCGTGCAGAGCGAACGCGGCGCCGTGCTCATCGACAACAACACCGGCGCAGAAATTGCACAGGTGGTGCAGAACGGCCCGCTGCTCGTGTTGCGGCCGGCCGGGCCGCTGCAGGTCATCGCCGAGCAGGTTCAGAAATCGCCGGCCGAGCTCGCCAACGAGCTCGCTGCACTGCAGCACATCGTCAGCATCCAGGCGGTCGGCCAGCAGATCATCCAGCAGTTCTTCAATCCGGACCCCAACAATCCGCAGTCGAACGGCACCGATCATACACAGATCCAGCTCGAGATCCCGAAGAGCGGAATCTTTGCGGACAATACGGGCGGCATCACCGGTACGGGTGGCAGTGGTGGCAGCGATCCCACGGTGACCGTCACCACCACCAATTTCGACCCCGGCACCAACACGACCGAGGTGATCGACCAGTTCACGGTCCCGTTCCCGACCGGAAACCTCGGGCCGGTCATCTTCACGGCGAATCCGTCCGCTACGGTTTCCGACGAGGGACAGACCGGCGGCATCGCGGATCAGTTTGGCAATACCGACTCCACGGACGATGTGGTGGCCCAAGGCACGATCATTGCCGGTGATGCAGAAGGCGATCAGCTGACCTTTACCCTCGGCGCACCCGCCGTGGCCCTCACGTCGGGCGGCGTTGACGTGACGTGGCAGGGCGTCGGCACGAGCACCCTGACCGGCATGGCCGGTGCGACGCCGATCATCACCATCGCCATCGGTGCGCACACCGGAGATTACACGGTGACGGTGACCGGGCCCGTGGACCACCCCGATGCGTCTTCGGAAGACATCATTACTTTCAATGTGCCGGTGAATGTGTCCGACGGGCAGACGACCAATACGACGTCGTTGACGGTGACGATCGAGGACGATCAGCCGGTTGCCGTTGACTATCAGGAGAATGTTTCGGCGGGAGGGGCGGTGGCCAAGACGGTCAACGTCGTCGTGATTCTCGATGTCTCCGGCAGCATGGCCGGTGACAACATCACTCTGGCCAAGCAGGCTCTGGACGGCCTGCTGACAACCAGCAATGTCCAGATCAACCAGGTGATGGCGGTGTCGTTTGCCGACGATGCGACCGTTCATCTGGACAACAATTCGGTGTGGACGGATGCGGCCAGCGCGAATGCCTTCATTCAGGGTCTGGTGGCAAGCGGAAGCACCGATTACCAGGACGCTCTTGCGGCGGTGATGGCCAATTGGGGTGCTGGGCCATCCGGTGCGGACGAGACGCTGATCTATTTCATCTCCGACGGGGTACCGAATTCCGCTCTCACGCCCGGCGAGACGACAGCCTGGGAGACATTTCTCGGCGAGAAGGGCGTTGACGTCTCCTATGCCATCGGCATCAGCACCAGCGTCAACGATCCGGATCTGGCGCCAATCGCATGGACGCCTGACGACGCCGGTTTCGCGCCAATCATTCTCTCCGATGCCAGCGGGTTGAATGACACCCTGCAGGGCACGGTGTCGGGCACGACGCACAATATCTTCGATGACGCCAGCGTTGGCTTCGGCGCCGACGGTGGCCGCATCCTCTCGGTCGACGTCGACGGCGTCACCTACAGCTGGGACGGACTCAACACGATCAGCCTGAGCGGGCTGTCCACCGGGACGATTGCGGCCAGCATGATCGCGCTGGATACGGCCCTCGGCGGCCACTTCGAGTTCTATTTTGACGCCGCCAACGGCCACCAGGCCGGCGACTGGTCCTACCTCCAGCCGGATCAGGTGGCGCAGCTCACCGACGAGGTTTTTGAGTACGTCCTGATCGACAATGACGGTGATACGGCAAGCGCCGATATCACCGTTTCGGTGTCGGCCGCCAACTTTGCTCCCGTGATCGACGCACAAGGTCTGGTCGCGGATGACATAAACTCTGACGACACGTTGGTGACCGGACTTGCGGTATCGGATGCGGACGACAACGGCGATCCGGTCGCGCTGGCCGTCACTGTCGACAACGGAACGCTGACCTTCAACAGTCAGGTTCAGAACGTTGTCATCGACGGAAACGGCGGTTCCACGCCGACGGTCACCGGCACGATCAACGCCCTCAACGACCTGTTCGATGCGGGATTTGTCTATTCGGCAGCTGGCGTGCCAAACAACGACAAGATCACCATTACGGTAACCGACGCGCAGGGCGCCACCGATGCCCTGAGTTTCGTGTTTAACGCCAACAATCCAGCCAATACGCCCGTCACGCTTGTCGGTACGGCCGGCAATGACTTTATTTTTGCGACTGGCAACAACGACGCGCTGACCGGCAATGGCAACAGCGACACCTTCGTATTTGTCGCCGAGGACCTGGGTGGCGACGATCACATCACAGATTTGAGTCTCATCGACGATTTTCTTCTCTTCGGTCAAACTGTATTCGCCGATGTCAACGCAGTCCTGGCTGCTGCTGCAAGCGACGGGCAGGGTAATACGATCATTACGGCCGGTGTGAACGCCACGATTACGCTGGACGGCGTCGACAATGCCCAGTTCCAGAACATCGATCATGGCCATATCCTGATCGTATGATTCGGCCGCCGGTATTCGAGGGCCGCTAACTGCATGCTGAGGCATTCTTCACATCCGTCGGGGCACCAGACGCCGCGGTCGGAACTGTCGGCCGCGCTTGCCGCCTGCCGCGGCGCCTTCGTCGGCACCGCGCTGATCAGCGGCATGAGCAACGTGCTCATGCTCACCGGCGCCATGTTCATGCTGGAGGTCTACGACCGCGTGCTGCCGAGCCGCAGCATGCCGACGCTGGTCGGGCTCATCATCTTGGCCGCAGGTCTTTATGCGGCGCTCGGCATCCTCGACGCCATTCGCGGACGCGTCCTCGCCCGCATCGGCAGTGCGCTCGATGAATCGCTGAGCGGCCGCGTCTACGAGACGCTCGTGCGTCTGCCGCTCCGGGTCGGCAGCCGCAGCGAGGGTAACCAGCCGCTGCGCGATCTCGACGCCATCCGGTCCTATCTCGGCAGTCTCGGGCCCGTCGCCCTGTTCGACCTGCCGTGGATCCCTCTCTATCTCGCCATCTGCTACGCGTTTCACCCGCTGATCGGTTATACCGCGCTGGGCGGAGCGATCCTTCTCATCGCGCTGACCGTGCTGACCGAAATTCTCATGCGTGCGCCCAGCAAGGCAGCGACGGAAGCGGCGGTCACGCGCAATAATCTGGCAGAAGCGAGCCGGCGCAATGCCGAGGCGCTCACCGCCATGGGCATGCTCGGACGCATGGGCATGCGGTGGAGCGAAGCCAACCGCCAGTACATGAGCAACCAGCGGCGGACCAGCGACATCGGTGGCGGCCTCGGCTCGTTGTCGAGGGTACTCCGCATGATGCTGCAGTCGGGCGTGCTCGCGGTCGGCGCCTACCTGGTGATTATCCAGGAGGCCAGCGCCGGAATCATCATTGCCGGATCGATCCTTGCCGCCCGTGCGCTGGCGCCGGTCGACCTCACCATCGCGCACTGGAAGGGTTTCGTCACCGCCCGGCAAAGCTGGCATCGCCTGTCCGGACTGCTGGCCACATTGCCGGCGCAGGCGGCGCCGATGCAGCTGCAGAAGCCGTCGCATCGGCTGACCGTGGAGAATGTCAGCGCCGCGCCACCGGGGGTGCAGAAGATCGTCGTGCAGGACGTCGGCTTCAAGCTGGAGGCGGGGCAGGGCCTCGGCGTCATCGGACCGAGCGGCTCCGGCAAGTCGTCGCTGGCGCGACTCCTGGTGGGGGTTTGGCAGCCATTGCGGGGCAAGGTGCGGGTCGATGGCGCTGCCCTTGACCAGTGGTCGAGCGATGCCCTCGGTGTCCATATCGGTTATCTGCCGCAGGACGTCGAACTGCTCTCCGGCACCGTGGCCGAGAACATCGCCCGCTTCGAGCCCGACGCCGATCCCAAGGCCGTGCTTGCCGCCGCCCAGGCCGTCGGCGTCCACGACATGATCGTCGCGTTGCCGGACGGCTACGGCACGGCGGTCGGCGAACACGGCTCGGCGCTGTCCTCCGGTCAGGCCCAGCGGATTGCGCTTGCCCGTGCGGTTTACCGCAATCCCTTCCTGGTCGTGCTCGACGAGCCGAATGCCCACCTCGATGCGGAAGGCGACGAGGCGCTGACCCGCGCCATTCTCGGCGTGCGCGAACGCAAGGGCATCGTTATAGTCATCGCGCACCGGCCGAGCGCCATCGCCGGCGTCGACCACGTGCTGGTCATGAACAAGGGCCGCGCGCAGGCCTTCGGCCCCAAGGACGAGGTGCTGTCGAAGGTCCTGCAGAAGCCGGCCGTGCCGCGGCCGCTGAAAGTTGTCCCCGACAACGGGAGATCCGGCGCATGAGCAGTCCGCCGACCGATGCGAACCCGGGAAGCGCGCGTGCCTCCATCCGCCGTCACCTGCTTGCCGGCCTGCTCATTGTGCTGCTGCTCGGCGGCGGCGTCGGTGGATGGGCCGCCACCACGGAGCTGGCCGGCGCGCTGATCGCGCAGGGCCAGATCGTGGTCGACACGAACGTCAAGAAGGTGCAGCACCCGACCGGCGGCATCGTCGGCGAGTTCCAGGTGCGCGATGGTGATCGCGTCGAGACCGGCGACATTCTGGTGCGCCTCGACGAGACGGTCATGCGCGCTAACCTGGCGATCGTCACCAAGGGGCTCGACCAGCTGATGGCGCGCAAGGCCCGGCTCGAAGCCGAGCGGGACGGCGCCGACAAGGTCACCTTTCCGCAGGAGCTGCTCGCACGCGGCGATGATCCCGATGCGGCCGCGGCCATGGAAAGCGAACGCAGGCTGTTTGAATTGCGTCGCGAGGCGCGGCTTGGCCAGAAGGCACAGTTGCGCCAGCGGATCGACCAGCTGGAGCAGGAAATCACCGGCGTCGAGGCGCAACAGGAGGCGAAGGCGAACGAATACAAGCTGATTCAGACCGAGCTTGAAGGCGTGCGTGCGCTGTACGCCAGAAAGCTGGTGCAGTTGACCCGCCTGACCGAACTCGAACGCCAGTCGACCCGCCTCGCCGGCGAGCGCGCTCAGCTGGTTGCGCAGGCGGCGCAGTCGAAAGGCAAGATTTCGGAGATCCGGCTGCAGATCATCCAGATCGACCAGGACCTCAGCAGCGAGGTGGCCAAGGAATTGCGCGACATCGACAGCAAGATCGGCGAATTCGTCGAGCGCAAGGTGACCGCCGAGGATCAGCTGCGGCGCACCGAAATCCGTGCGCCGCAGACCGGCACCGTGTTCCAGTCGACGGTACATACCATCGGCGGCGTCATCTCGGCGGGCGAGCAGATCATGCTGATCGTGCCGGATGCCGACAAGCTGCAGGTCGAGGCCAAGGTCAATCCGCGCGACATCGATCACGTCAAGATCGGGCAGTCGGCGGTGTTGCGGTTTTCGGCCTTCAACATGCACACGACGCCGGAAATCGACGGCACCGTCACCCGTGTCTCGGCCGACACGACCACCGACGAGCGCACCGGCCAGAGCTACTACACCATCCGCATCTCGCTGCCACCGAGGGCCCTTGATACGCTCGGCGGTGTCAAGCTGTTGCCCGGAATGCCGGTCGAGGCCTTCGTGCAGACCGGCGAGCGCACGATGATTTCCTATCTGATGAAGCCGCTGCACGACCAGTTCATGCGGGCCTTCCGCGAGAAGTGATGGTGTGCCGCCGGCGACACGGTCCCGCCGGACCATCGGCTCCGCCTGAAACCGCGTGCCGGACCGGCCGCCGCAAATGAGCAAGCTTTCCCGCCTGGCGCAGAGGATCGGCCTCGGCCGCGCGATCTGCCTGGTGCTGCTGGTGGCGCTGGTCGCCCTGCGCATCTGGGACCCGCCGCAGCTCGCCGCGCTGCGTATGCGCACCTTCGACTTCTACCAGATCATCAAACCGCGCGAAGCTACGCAGCGACCGGCGGTGATCGTCGATATCGATGAACAGAGCCTGGCCACCTACGGGCAGTGGCCGTGGCCGCGCACGCTGCTTGCCGACCTGGTCAACAAGCTGACCCGGCTGGGCAGCGCAGCGATCGGCTTCGATATCATTTTTGCCGAGCCGGATCGCATGTCGCCGGCGGTGGCGGCGCAGAGCTTCCGCGACCTGGATGCGCAAACCCGTGCACAGCTGGAAAAGTTGCCGAGCAATGACGACGTGTTTGCCGTCGCGATACGCCAGTCGCGGGTTGTCCTGGGCGAATCCGGCAGTCATCTGGCCCTGCCGCGGGACGGCCCTGCCACGCCCGGCGCGGGCTTTGCGCTGATGGGGCCGGACCCGGCGCCCTGGCTGCTGACGTTCCCGGGCGTGGTAAAAAACATTCCCGAGCTCGAGCAGGCTGCCGCCGGCCGCGGCTTTCTCACCATCCGGCCGGAACCGGACGGTGTCGTGCGGCGGGTGCCCATGGCGATCAAGGCACAGGGGAAAGTTGTTCCGGCGCTCACGCTGGAAATGCTGCGCGTGGTCACCGGTGCCGGCGCCATCCGCGTCAAGACCGACACCGCCGGCATCCAGAGCGTTGCCGTGCCGGGGCTGGTGGTGCCGACCGACCGCAACGGCCAGCTCTGGATCTATTTCTCGCCGCACGATCCCGGGCGCTACGTGTCCGCCAGGGATGTGCTGGAGGATCGCGTGCCGCCCGACCGCTTCCGGCGGCGGCTGGTGCTGATCGGCACCTCCGCCGTCGGCCTGCGCGACATCAAGACGACGCCGCTCGATCCGGCCATGTCGGGTGTCGAGATTCACACCCAGGTGCTGGAGAACGTGCTGGGCAGTTCAACGCTTGTCTACCCGAACTACGCGATCGGCGCCGAACTTGCGGTTACGGTGATTTTCGGCCTCGCCATCATCGTGCTGGGCCCCATTCTCGGTGCCGCAACGATGCTTGTGCTCGGCGCGGTGGTGGCGGCGGTGCTGATGGCCGGGTCCTGGTACTTCTTTGCCGGCCACAATCTCCTGATCGACGCGACATCGCCGCTCATCGCCACCTTCCTGATCTATCTGGTGCTGATCTTCATCAACTATTTCCGGGAGCAGATGCAGCAGCGCCGGATCCGTTTCGCCTTCGGCCAGTATCTCGCCGCGCCACTGGTCGAGCAACTCGCGCATTCGCACGAGACGCTGGTGCTCGGCGGCGAGGAGCGCGACATGACGATCATGTTTAGCGACATCCGCGGCTTCACCACGATTTCGGAGATCTACAAACATGATCCGCGCGGCCTGACCTCGCTGATCAATCATTTTCTCACCCCGATGACCAACGCGATCATCGAGAACAAGGGCACCATCGACAAGTATATCGGCGACGCCATCATGGCGTTCTGGAACGCCCCGCTGCATGACGACGCGCACGATCTCAATGCCTGCGAGGCAGCACTGGAAATGCTTCACCGCGTCGAGGTGCTCAACCAGCAGCGCGAGCGGGAGGCACGCGAGGCAAACCAGCGCTTCATCCCGATCAAGGTCGGCATCGGGCTCAACACCGGGCGTTGCGTGGTCGGCAACATGGGTTCGGACCTGCGATTCAACTACTCGGTGCTGGGTGATCCGGTGAACCTGGCCTCGCGGCTGGAGGGGCAGTCGAAGACCTACGACGTGCCGATCATTCTTGGCATGCGCACGGCGCTGGCGGCGGAGGACAGGTTCGCGGTGCTCGAGCTCGACCTGATCACGGTGAAGGGCAAGACCGAGCCCGAAACCGTCTATACCCTGTTCGGCCGCGCCGAGCTGGCTCGCGGCGAGCGCTTCGCAGAGCTGAAACGTGTGTTCGGCGAGATGCTCGCGCTGTACCGGCGCCGCGATTTTGCCGGCGCGAAGAAGATGCTGGTGCACTGCCGCGAGGTCGGTGACGGCTTCGGACTGCACGGTTTTTGCGACCTCTACGCTGCCCGCATCGCCGTCTTCGAGAAGGAGCCTCCGCCGGCGGACTGGGACGGCGTTTTCGCCCTCGAAACCAAGTAGTCCCGATACCTATGCCGGCTGGCGCCTGAGCAGGAAGGCCTGCACGCCGTCCTGTACCACCTCGCCGCGCTGGTTGATCACCTGCAGCTGGCGTTTCATGACGCCGCGTTCGGAATTCGACGTTTCACGCTTCTCCAGCACCTTGATGCGGGCGTGGATGGTGTCGCCCGGCTTGACCGGTTTGGTGAACTTGAGGCTGTCGAAGCCGAGAAAGGCAATCAGCGTGTCGTCGTAGAGGTGGAGCTGGAACAGCAGGCCTGCGGCGATGGCGTAGACCAGCGGTCCGTGTGCGATGCGGGTGCCGAAGGGCGTGTGCTTGCAGTATTCCTCGTTGATGTGCAGCGGATTGTAGTCGCCGGAAATGCCGGCGAAGGCGACGATGTCGGCTTCGGTCACGGTGCGCGCCGGGCTTTCGAACTGCGCCCCGATCTCCCACTGCTCCCAGTACAGGCCACGCATGCGGTCGTTCCTTCCTATTTGACGGCGCCCTTCGCACGCAGGGCGGCGATCTGGTCGTCCGACAGATCGAGCAATGTGCCGAGCCGCGCATCGGTGTGCTCGCCGATGCGCGGCGCCGGGGTGGAGATCGTTTTTCCCATGCCCGACATCTTGACGGGATTGCCCGGCAGCCGCACCGTGCCGACATCCGGGTGCTCGTATTCGACGATCATTTCGCGTTCGGCCACCGGCGGTTCGGCGAAGGCGGCATCGAGGTTGTTGACGGGGGCGGCCGGCACCTCGGCGGCGCGCAGCCGCCTGAGCCAGTCGGCGACGCTGCGGGTCGTCAGGATGCGTTCGAGGTGCGGCACCAGTTCGGCGCGGTTCTTCACCCGGTCGGGATTGGTCCTGAACCGCGGGTCATCGGCCAGCGCCGGCTCGCCGAGAGCCTCGCACAGCTTCTGCCAGAACACTTCCTGCCGGGTGGCGATGACCAGATAGCCGTCGCTCGCCGCGAAAGCCTGCCAGGGCACGGAATATTCGTGCGCCGAGCCGGGCGGCTTGGGCAGCTCTCCCTTGGTCAGCCAGATGGTGCCGATATAGCTGAGCAGATTGAGCATGCCGTCGAACATCGACAGCTCGATCTTGCAGCCCTTGCCGGTCCGCTCGCGCTCGTAGAGCGCGGCCAGGATGCCCTGGCTGGAGAAGAAGCCGCCGCTGAGGTCGGCCAGCGGAATGCCGACGCGGGCCGGCGGCCGGCCGGGTTCTCCGGTGATGGCCATGTGGCCGCTGATCGCCTGAATGACGAGATCGAGGGCGGGGTAGTCCCTGTATTCGCCCTCCGAGCCGAAGCCGGTGACCGAACACTGGATCAGCCGCGAATTGATCCGGCTGAGCGTTGCGTAGTCGATCTTCAGCCGCTCCAGCACGCCGGGGCGGAAATTGTCGATCACCACGTCGGATTTTTTGACCAGCTCGTAGAAGACATCACGCCCGGCCTCGTTCTTCAGGTCGACGACGATGCTCTTCTTGTTGCGATTGAAGGTAAGGAACAGCGCGCTGAGCCCCTTGTAGGGCCCGACCGACGGGATGCGGCCGAGGTCGCCTTCCGGCGTTTCGATCTTGATCACCTCGGCACCGAGGTCGGACAGCAGCTGGCCGCCGTAGGTGCCGGCGATGATCTGGCCCAGCTCCAGGATCCTGACGCCGTCGAGCGGGTATGACATGGCGCGTCAGAGCCCGAGCCCGCGGGCAATGATGTTGCGCTGGATTTCCGAGGTGCCGCCGCCGATCACGGCAAGCCGCGAGTCGCGGAAGAAGCGCTGCATCGGGTATTCCATGCAGTAGCCGTAGCCGCCGAGGATCTGCAGGCCGAGGTCGGACACCGCCTTGTAGGTCTCGCTGCTGTAGAGCTTGAGCACCGCCGCGTCGCTGCGCGTCGCCTTGCCCTCCGCCATCAGCCAGGCGAAGCGGTAGACCATAGTGCGCGACACATCGAGCATCACCTTCATGTCGGCAAGCTTGTGCGAAATCGCCTGGAAGCTGCCGATCGGCTGGCCGAACTGCTTGCGCTCTTTTGCGTAGGCGAGAGCGTAGTCGAAAGCGGCCAGCGCTGCGCCGGTGCGCGCGGCCGACAGGCAGAGCCGCTCGTACCAGAGATAGGCATCGACCGCCTCCCAGCCGCGGTCGACTTCGCCAAGCACGGCGGATGCCGGCACGCGGACATCGCTGTAGAACACCTGCGTGGTGCCGATGGCGCGGTGGCCGAGCGTCTCGATCTTCTTGACCTCGATGCCGGGTGTCTTCGTATCGACAAGGAAGGCCGTAATACCCTGTTGCTTCTTCTGCCCGGTCGAGGTGCGCGCCACCAGCAGGCAGTAATCGCTGATGTCCATGCCGGAGGTGAACACCTTCTGCCCGTTGATGACGAACGAGTCGCCGTCTCGCGCGGCCCGGGTCTTCAGGGCGGCGGCGTCCGATCCGGATTCCGGCTCGCTCAATCCGAAGCAGAACGAAATCTCGCCGCGCAGGATCCTGGGCAGCAGCGTCTTTTTCTGCTCCGGCGAACCGTCGCGCATGACCGCGTAGCCGCCATAACAGAGCGTGCGGAAGTACCACATCGCCAGCTCTTCGTAGTGGCGGCCGATCTCCTCCAGCACGATGGCAAGGTCGATCGGGCTGCCGCCGCTGCCGCCGAATTCCTGCGGCAGGATGAGGCCGAACCAGCCGTGCTCGGCCAGCGCGCTGAACGCCTCGCGCGGCGGATGGCCGTCGTCGTCGCAGCGCGCGGCGTAGTCAGGTGGACAGACCTTGTCGAGCAGCTCGCTGACGTGACGGCGCAGTTCTTCCTGGTCGGGGGTGAAGGAAAAATCCATGGCGTTCACCCCTTGGCGTCCATTTTGGCCAGCTCGAGCACGCGTCTGGCGCGCTGATACATGGCGTAGTCCACGAGTTTACCGTCGACGGTGATGGCCGCCGTGCCGGATTTTTCGACCGCCTCGAACTCGCTGACCACCTTTTGGTAATAGGCCGCCTCGGCTTCTGGAACGGCATAGGCCTGACGCACCGGCGCGATCTGTTTCGGATGAATGACGGTGCGGCCGATATAGCCGAGCCGCGCCGACAGCCGCGAATCGGCAATCAGGCCGGTCTCGTCGTTGAGGTCGCTGAACACGCCATCGAGCGGGAGCAGGTGGCTGCCGGCCGCGCGGGTGTCGAGCAGCACCTTTGAGCGGGCGTAAAGTAGTTCGGTGCCCTCGATCGACCAGGCGCAGCCGAGGTCCGTCTGCAGGTCGCCGTCGCGCGCGCTGCCGAAACAGGTGGCGGCAACCCGCGGCGAGGCCCTGATCAGGCTGAAGCAATTGTGCACCCCGAGCGCACTCTCGATCATCAGGATGATCGCGACCGGGGAGGTCATGCTGCGGTCGGTTTCGTGGTGCTCGATGGCGGCGGCCGTGCGTTGAACCTCTTCGGTCGTCTCCGCCTTGGGCAGGATGACCGCATCGAGGCCGGGGCGTACGACCGCTTCCAGATCGCCGGCGAGGAACTCGGTCGCCGCGCCGTTCACCCGCACATAGACCGCCGGGCCGCCGGTGCGGCCGGCGGCAGAGTCGATTGCGGCGGCCACCAGACCGCGCGCTTCGGCCTTGCCGGAGATCGGCACGGAATCTTCGAGATCGAGGATGACCGCGTCGGCGCCGCTGTCGATTGCCTTGGCCATCACGCGCTCCTTGCCGCCCGGTGCAAACAGCGCCACGCGTACCGGCTGCAAACGAGACCTCCCCTCGCCCTCTTTTCTTGTTGCGAAAACGCAGGACGCGATCCTTCGCCCGGGATCGCAGGCGGCATTATCGTGGTTGACCGGTCCGGTTCAAGCCGCGCGCGGCATGCCGTCTATGCATTCTTCGGCCGTACCTCGGTCACGCCTGCCAGATGCCGCGCGCGTGTCTTCTTCTCGTCAATCTTCATGCCGCGCGCGATCTGGATGCGCTGGGCCTGCGGCGAGCCTGCACCGTGCAGGCTCTCGGTAAGATAGCCGACCGCGTTGCGGCCGATGGTCATGTTCTCGATCAGCCGCAGGATCCGCATG